>CANCEQ010000018.1 GCA_947375085.1 Flavobacteriales bacterium | reverse complement strand
ATAACTTGTAATAGAATCTATAGATAGTACTTTATTAAAAAATACACTATCTATAATATTCACTCGTTTATCATATGGATATTCTGAAATAAATTTCGCACATTTTTCGTATTCGAAATTACTTTTAACTATTTCTTCAAACAATAATTTTGGTAACATTAAATTGATATTATCATTAAATTTTGAATTAGGATAGCCTATCGTAAAGGCCAACATTGAATCATAATTATTAGGAACTTTTAATAGTAATATTGAATCTCTATAATCAGTGGCTTCTTGACTAAGTTTACTAGTTGAATATTCTTGTATAAATGAATTTAATTCTTCAATAACTTGACTTTTCTTTGCTAAATCCAACACCGTACGTTCTAACAATGATTGAATTTCATCTCTGTGATAGCTTTTAGGATAACGTATGATAAAAGCCTTATAAGCGATTATACTCTTGTCCAATACAGTCATCCTATAAACAGCTTCTTCTTGAAGCTCTAGCAACTCTATACGGTCCTTATCAGCACATACTTGCAACGCATTGGCAAAGGACTCTATCGTATTTAGTTTTTTAGCTTGAATTACTATTTCAGAATGAATTCTATCAGAAATAATTTCCATGCTTAATCCATATTTTGATAAAAACTTTTCGATATCTGCTTTTTCTTCGGATGGAATAAATATATTATTGAAATTAATGATAGACTCAATTGGTTTATATGAATTTGAACTTGACTCAATCATCATTAAACTATTAGCTAAATTAAATAAGACGATTTCTTTTTCATTGTATTTCTTATCAGAACTAATTTTATCGTACTGCAATTTCGCCTCTATAAGATTACCTTCTTGAAGAGATGAGAATATCTTTTTAGATTTTTGAGCAAATGTGCTACAAGTAATAGTTAGCCAAACAAGGATTAATATGTGTTTTTTCATACATGTAAAATTAGTAATCAAACTAAAAAGAACCATAATAATTTAGCTTTGTCAGAGTAATTTAGCGATGATAAGATTTTTTATAGGCAGCATCTAAAGTTTAAATATTGATTTTTTTGAAAGATGATTTTTGATAGTTTTTGGAATTGATTTTGTTTTTTTCTATTATTAAATTCGATAGTAGTAAACTATTATTCTTTAAATCGAAGATTATAGTTAAGATATTAAAAAATGGCTCTTCATGTTAAAAAGAGCCATTCTATTCTTAAAAATGTTTTTTAATTCCAACAATTAATCTTTTAAATAATTTATTTGTGATAAGATAAATTACCAAATACTGGATTTTTTAAAATCAATGTATCAGCTGAAAGTGAATAAATTCTAGATGTAAAATTTTTTGTTCCAACAATTTTTAAAGTATCACATCCTACGTTCGACCATTTACCAATATTTTTTTTGTTTTCAAAATAATTTCCACTACTCGTATATTCTAATGTGGCGAAAATATTTGTATCACTTGTAGGAATCCATTTTACATCTTTTATAAGATTTATATTAATGTTGCAATTAGTTGCGTTATTTTGAGTTGTGTTATTTTGATTGGTATTATTTAAATTGGTTTTTTTACATGATAATAGTCCAAAAACCGTTATAATTATAATTGTGTTAAACTGTTTCATAATATTTTAGTTAATAATTATTGAAGTACTATTTTTCTTGTCTCTTTAACTGTTTGATTACTATCAATTATTTGAACAGTATAAACTCCTCTTGCTCCAAATTGAGTTGTATTGATTGTAAATAATTGTTGATTTATCAAAGAAGTGAAAACAGATTGTCCTAATGCATTGGTAATCTTAATTGTACTTCCAGATAAATGAGTAAAATCGCCCGTATTTATGTAAACAACATCTGAAGTTGGATTAGGGTAAATTTTAATCACTGTTGTTCCAATAGTATTGTTTAATCCAGCAAAATGCGCATTAATTATAAGAGTGTCTGTTACCGTAATAAAAGTTGTATCGTATGTAGTACAAACGACACCCGTTGTATCATAAACAATAGTTGAACGAGATGCTGAACTGCTACAATTATTTGAATTTGTGTAGTTGTAAGTTATTGTTTTACTACCTAATCCAGCTAAATGAGGATTAAAACTTGTTCCACTTACCCCAGAACCTGCATAAGTTCCACCAGCTGGTGTGCCAATCAAAGTAATTGGAGTTGAATTATTATTTATGAAAGGATTTAAAGGAGTTAAGTTTACTGTTGGATTAGAATTAACTACTATAGCTTGTGAAGCAATTGAAGAACATCCATTTGTTGTTACAGTAACTGAATAATTACCCCCAGTTGTAACATTGATACTTGATGATGTAGAATTATTTGACCATAAATAAGCTCCCCCTCCATTAGCTGTTAGTGTAACATTTCCTCCAGGACAAAAAGTAGTTTGGCCTGATGCTAAAATATTAACTACAGGATTTGGATTAACTGTTACAACTATTGGAGTACTTATAGCATTACAGTTTCCATCAGTAATTTTAACTGTATAGCTTCCAGATTGGCTTGCTGAATATGAACTTGAATTTTCATTAGCGATTAGAAATGAATTTTTAAACCATTCATAAGTTAAACCTGTTCCTGTTGTTGCGTTCAAAGTTACTGAACCTCCAGAACAAAATGTTGTGTTGTTTTGAGCCACTATCGTAGCTGTTGTTGAACAACTATTATATATGTTTGTTATTTCTTGTTGAGTTATATCTCTATTCCAAATACTTACATCGTCAATTATACCATTAAACCAATAATTCCCTAAACCTGCAATCATATGTCCAATCTCTAACTGTGGATTTGTCGGATTTGTTAATGTAGTCGGTATATTAACTGTATTCGAATAATTTAAAACACCATTTATATATATTTCAACTGAAACCCCAGGTTTAAAAACTGTTACATAATGATACCATGTCGCACTTTGTGGATTCCAATTTATTGGATAGTAGTCAAATTGAGCATTGCTACTATTACATAAATAAAGTGACATCCCTGTTTGACTATTGACCCTTCTATAACCAGCTGAAAATTTTCTAGTACCTGTTGTAGTTCCACCCCATTGAGAAATTATTGGAGCATCATAATTTGAAGGAGATAAATTATTTATTTTCACCCATGCACTAATTGAAAATGAATTAGGAAGACTTAACGTATTATTTGTTAATGTTATTTTGTTATTAGTACCGTTAAATGAATATGAACTGTTTAAATTACCGAATCTATCTGTAGATAAAGAAGCTCCACTATTAACACCATTATTTCCATTACCACTTTGGTCATTTGCATTACCATTAAATCCCCAATATCCCTGAAGGCCATTAGTTGGAATATAGCTCGGCATTTGAGAAATTGCTGTACTACCTAAAATTATAGATAGAATTAAACTTTTGATTTTCATAATTATTTGATTTATTGATTTTAATTTAATACTTCAAAAGTATCCTCTTTCAATTTATTTATATTCTTCTTTTATTCTACGTCGTAATTTTTAACTTAAACGTACTTTTGTAATGATTTTACGTTTCAAAAATACAAAATTATAGCACTTGTGCTGTAGTTATTAGTTTAAAATTATACTCTATTTGATATGTGAAAGAATTAACTCCAAATAAGAGAAAATTAATCTTTGATGAAGAGGGCTTAAAATTGCTCGCTTCAAGAATAAAACAATTGCGTACAGAGAAGAAAATCACACAAGAAGAGTTGGCTTATCGTTCTGAATTAACACTTTCCCAAATTGCTAGAATTGAAACCGTTAAAATTAATCCAACAGTGTCAACTATGTTTCGCATAGCAAAAGCGCTAGATATTAGTTTATCAGAATTATTTGATTTTAAAGCTTTAAGTATTAATCCAAATTCAAAAGAAAAGTAATTCGGACTTCTGTTCCTGATAAACTTAAATCTTTTTCCTTTAGATTAATAATGATAAAATTAAATGCGGAAGTATTAAACTCTCTATTTAATAAATCCAATCTTTCTTTTGTAAGTTTTTGACCAAAGGATTTATGTAATGTATTTGAATCACCTTCTTTGAATCCAGTTCCATTGTCTCGGATAGTACATACTAGTTTTTCACTCTCAATATAAAAATGAATGTCAATAGTTTGTTGCTTATCTGAATCATTTTCAAACGCATGCTCAAAAGCGTTTTCAATAAAAGGTTGTAAAATCAATGGAGGTATTAATGTTCGATATTTATCAATTGAATGTTCTAATTTAATATGCGTATTCACTCTGTCAAATCTCATTTTCTGAACATTCATATAACTTTCAAGAAAACGTATTTCTGTTTCCAATGGCATTAATTTTTCCGAAGCATTCTCAAGAGTTTGACGAATCAATTTTGAAAACTCACCAAGGTAATGCAAAGCATTGGTAGTATCATTGTCAATAATGTAATTCTGAATAGAATTCATTGCATTGAATGTGAAATGAGGGTTCATTTGAGCTCGTAGAGCCTCTAATTTAGTTTCTGTAAGCTTATTTGTTACTTCCGCTTTTTCACGTTCTCTATGCTCAATTAATTTAATTCGATAACGAATAAATAGGTAAATGGTAGTGATTAATAAAACCAAAACGAATGAAATAAACCAAGGTGTTTTCCAAAATGGTGGAGTGATGATTAATGTAATTACTTTGGTTTGAAATGATAATCCAGTCCCGATGTTTTTACCTTCAATATGAATCAAATATTTTCCATTTGGAACACCTAATAATTGTATGTTTCCAATAGGAAGATATTTACTCCAAACATTTGATAGACCATCAATTTTGTATCGGTATAGATTCTTTTTAGCATTGTAAGTATTGATAGCAGAAAATAGAAATTGAACATCATTTTGCTTGTAGGTAAGTTCTATTTTATCGTTTGAAATTGTTCCCCATAAGTAATCTAGTTGTTTATTGTAATGCTTTCCATTAACTAACAAATTAGTGATACGAATAAAACTTTTCTTTTCGTTGATATTTTCTAAAATCGAGTTAGTATTTAATTTTATGAGTCCATTATTTGTTGCAACCCAAAGGTTTGCCTCTTTATCTTGCACGCAATCATTGAATTGAATATCTTCAATCCCTTCAAATTTGTCCAGCAGTTTAACAAAACAATTGTTTTGTATTATGTTTATCCCTTTGTTCGTTCCAATAAAATATGTTCCTCTTACATAGTCAACAAATGAAATCGATGAACCAATTATTTCTTTATACGGCTTAAATTCATGGATAATACTCAACTTTTTGTTTTCCCATTTAGTTACGAATACTCTACCATTGTTCGTTCCAATAACTAATTCATTTTTAGGATTTAAAATTAGTTCTTTAATGTTTTTTTCTTTGAATAATTTGTGATGAAGAAGTGATTTAAAAACACCATTTTGTAATAGAAATAGACCTTTTGAATTTGTTCCAATCCAAATTAAGTTTCCTTGTTTTGTAATCTTGGTAATATCTTTTGGGATTTCAATATTAGACATACTGAATTCGATAAAATTTGTTCTATCGAATTTATTTGAAATATAATACATTGTACTATACATCTTTCCATAATATAGATGGTCATTGCTATCAAATACTGCATGTCCTCCATCTGAACCATAAAAATGAATGATTTCTAATTTTGAGTTCAAACAAAATAATCCCCAAGTATTATTTATCCAAATAAAACCTTCATTATCGGAAGTTATATTAAATGACGTGAATCCAGTAGATTCATAGTCAACAGTATAAAAAAAGTCTTGTTTTAAAATATTTTTATTTAGAAGAAAGTATCTTTTTAATTTTTGTAATAATTGATTTTTTGTGATTGTGATTTGTTTTTGATTTCGTTTTAATATAACTAGATTGTCTTTACAACCCATCCAAATAGCCCCATTTTTATCTACAAATAGCTCTTGTATTTGAAGTGCTTTTAATCTAAAGGAAGATGAATTGTATAGTTCTATTTGATTACTTAAATCAACTCTAAAGATTCCCTTATCTATAGAACCAACCCATAATTGTTCTGACTCTTGGTCGTAATAATTACACCACAATCCATTCGAAGTGATATTAGCTTTTTGAGTGATGTTAGTAATTGAGTTATTTTTAAACCGAAACAAACCTCCATTCGGGTCAGTAACATTCCATGCAGAACAATAGATTGAATTTTTAGCTTTTGAATAATTCCAAATGATAGGATTTGAAAGTGAATCCAAAGTTCTATTTTTTATATTTCTTTTAAATAGGAATTGTTCTGGAGAACTACAATAATATATTTTTGAATCATAAAAACTAGAGTAACAATCTTTTACATAATACAAACTATCTAAACTGCTCTCGTTTATATGTTGCTTTAAATTTAATTTATAAACACCATTAAAACTTGTTGTTATCAGAATTTCACCTTCAATCTCATCAATTCCAACAATTTGAAATCCTCTAATTCCATTTTTCTTTTGAAACGATTTAATTTTTTTACCATCGAAAATACTAACTCCATTCTCTGTGGCAAGAATCAAACAATTATGCTTTTTGGAGTAATGAATTTTACGGATGTTGTTGTTGACTAATCCATTCTTTTTATTGAAAAAGGTAAACTTCTTTCCGTCAAACTTGGCTAATCCATTTCCATAAATCGAAAGCCACAAATTGTGTTTTTTATCTTCAATGATTGACCAAACTTGGGTGTATTTTAAACCATTTGATTCGTTATATACTTTGTAATTTTCACCATCAAAACGGCATAATCCAGCATCTGTCCCAATCCATAGATAACCCCTAGAATCTTTAAAGAAACATTTGATACTATTACTAGGTAACCCATCATTTATAGTAATGTTTTTACTAGGAATCGATTGAGCATTCGGTTTACCAACGATTATAATACTTAATAAAAAACAAAGTATTAACCTCATCTAAATAGTTCTGTTTTTATATATAAAGCTAACCAATTGTTCGCTTTTACGAACTGAAACATCTAGTTTTTTTCCAGTCGTCATTGTAACAGAATAGCCTTCCACTCGACTATAGTTTGAAATGTAATTCAAATTCACTAGTGTTGATTTATGTATTCTGAAAAAAACAGTGCTAGGTAATGTTTCCTCTAGATACTTCAACGTTTTAGTAACTGTAATTTCACGACCTTGAAGCGTAATAATTTTGGAATAGTTATCCATTCCTTCGCAGTAAACAATATTGGATATCTTTTCTAATTCATATCCAGTTGAAGTCGGAAGAGCAATCTTATTAAATTGTGTAGAATCCGTATTCAAATTCTCTAATAATGCATTTATACGCTGTTGATTGGTGGATGCAGTTTGTTTACGTTCAAGGCGTTTAATAGCATCGTTTAAGTCAATAAAATTGATTGGTTTTAATAAGTAATCAATTGCTGAATGTTTGATAGCATCGATTGCATAGTTTTTATGAGCAGTTGTGAAGATGATATCAAAAAACACATTATCGAAGTACTTGAATAACTGAAAACCATCTTCGCCTTTCATTTCAATATCTAAAAAGATAAGTTCTGGATGAAGCTTATTAATCAATTCCACACCTTGACTTACAGATTCTACAGCGCCTAAAACAATTAGCTTCGTTCCGAAGTATTGATTGATAAGCTTTTCAAGAAACTCTCTTGCTGGCTTTTCATCGTCAATGATAATGCATGTAATCATTTATGATTCTTTTAAAGTTAAATAACATATTTTACTCATAACAAAGCTAAAGTAATTAATCTACATTTTTTTATTGTTTTAGTTTATGTTCATTATTTTGAGTAAATGAACTTATTAATAAATTAAACGTGATTTTAAATTAGAACTCTAGTTAGGATAAATATGGCCTAGACTTTAAATCATGTTACCTCTAAAAAAAATCATCGAATTTCTGGTCAGAATTTTTTTGAGGCTAATCATGGCTTATATATAAACACCTACTGAGGGGGTGGTAATTGAGGGGGGGGGGTAACGGAGGGAGGGGGTACTACTCTAGTGAGTAATACTTACCATTAATAAACAAGGTACAATATCTCACTTGTTTTAGTTTAAATCACACTAAAATAATCCTATCTAATTAGATGGTGTTTTCAACAAAATACAAAAATAAAATTTTGACAGTTGATAAGAAATGGTATTAAAGTTTTTATAACTAGCAAAGAATATATACTTTTGAAAAAGAAAAGGTCTAGGATTAATCCCAGACCTTCCAACAAAACCAATATTGGCTCTTCTCTTCCTACAGAGAAGCTTCGGATTGGACCCTAGACTATTTGCTATGGACACAAATAGTCACCATTGGTGCATTCCAACATTTGGCTCCTCTAGTATAGGCTAGAGGCTTCATTTTGGACACTAGGCTTTTCTGCTTTGGACACAGAAAACCACCAGTTGAGAATACATTCAAAGGTAAGCATTAGTTAATGTTTTATAAAGGAAAGAAATTCACAACCTTTCAACTTTATAAACACTTATTATCTCAATCCCTTTGATGATAAAGCTTACACCTCTTATTAACATCCCTACCAAAGATATTCACAGTTTTTAATTGTTATTTTGTCGATAAATCTTGAAAACTCATTAACTGCTTAACAATAAGCTTACTGGTAATTAATTCGATGATTTTGAGAAATATAAAGACATATAAACATCAGATTTTAACATTAGTTTGTGTATAATACGAAACCAAGATAAATCAAAATCCATTACTACTTAATATAAAATAATATACTATTAGGAGTATTCTAATGCCAAATAAATTAAAGTTGGTGGTTTGGAATTATTAAATAAATATATCAAATGTTTTAATTTAGACTATAATCAAAACGTGCACAGATGATGAGTAAAGAAACTCAATTAAATCAACAATAAAAGTTGTGCAAAATATACCACCCTAGATTTGCACAATTAATTTAAGTTTTATATATTTGTTGAATAAAAATCAATTAGTATGAAAGCGAGATACATTAGACAGTCAACAGCATCACAGAGCAACCTTCGTCAGCTAGCAAAAGCACACGCTGATGAAACCCTTTTTATTGATGTTATTAGCGGTAGTGTTCCTTTCAAAGAAAGACCAGAAGGGAAAAAGTTAATTGAAGCTGTTGAAAATGGTTTAATTGATTATGTAAGCTTTCACGCCATAGATAGAGCTGGTCGTAATACAATGGATGTGATTAGCACCCTAGAATATTTGCATAATAAAGGTGTTACAGTAAAAATCGAAAATTTAGGACTCGAATCAACAATTAATGATAAGAAAAACCCTATTTTCTCACTTGTAACAACAATATTAAGTGAGATTTCTGCCATGGAAAAAACAAATCTACTCGAAAGACAAGCCGAGGGCATTCAACAAGCTAAATTAAAAGGTACTTATAAAGGTCGAGTAGTTGGTTCTGTTGAAAGTAAGGAAGTAGTATTAGAAAAATATAAAGCAGTCGTGAAAGTTCTAAATCAATACCCAACAATGAGTCTTAGACAAATAGCTGAATTATGTAATAGTAAGATTAATAAAGGTGAAAAAAAGCTATCGCCTAATACTGTAAGAAAAGTTAAAGAACTACTTACAGCACAAGTAGCATAATACTTGAACGTTAAACAACATTGTGTCAGCTTATTACGTCCTAAAATAAAAAAGAGAGAGTTAAGTGTAAGAAATATAAGTGCTATAACTGTTAAGTCATTAGTAACCATAACCAATGTTAGAAACATCTAGTTAAACGTAATGAATTATAATTATTATTGATATGACAATCAAGCATCAAGAAGAAAAACAATTCATAAGTTCAAGGTCAAGGATGATACCCAATTGACTTGAGAAGAAGTAGAAATGATTTGTGATGAAATGGTGGTAAAAGCTTGATTTAGCTATATTAACCACTTCAAAATCCTAGTTCAAGCTACCCAGAACGAACCAAGTCACCAATTCCATTATACTCACGATAAGAGCTAAATGAAACCACTTCAACAACTTGTTAAGTATTTCAGTTTGAATTATGTGTTCTTTTAACTATAAATATCACTCAACATTACTATATTTTATATTTTCCAGAAAATAATACCATGAGAACGCTTAAACCATAGATATAGGAGCCTTAAACTCATTTTATTTTAATAAATCAATATAGCTTTAACGTGTTCTTTTTAATCATATAAGAACATGTAAGTCGCAAATATAAACCATATAAGAACTAAATCTACGCAGAACTAGCATCACAGAGGTGGGAAGTGTAAACAACAAAAGGTCACCCATGATTGAGTGACCTTGTATTGAATTAATTAGTTGGTTATTGTTTGATAATCCTACCTACTTTGGATTTGGATATACCCGTCATTGTCTCTATTTCACGGAGCGACTTACCTTCTGACAACAAGTTTTGAACCAAATTATATTCTTCTTGTTTTTTGCTGTCACGTTGTTCTTGGCTAGGTGTTTGAAGATGTTCGGATTCGTGTTCTAGACCTAAATATTCAAATCCCAAAAATCTATCTTCTAGGTTCATTTCACAAGCTACTACGTTTTGAGCATCGAAAACCATTTGAGAACTTCTACTAGCCTTGGCTTGTTTGATATAGCGAAGATTAGACTCTTTGGAGCTTTTACCAATAGCTGATGCTGAATCCACAAAGTTTGATAAGTGCTTACTGCCTCCCAATTCGTTAAGACTAATTGGTGTTCCAGCTTTTACCTTGGGTGTATGAGCTAACACCAACAATGATAATTGATAATTAACTTTTAACTCATTTAGCTTTCTAACTAGCGACATAGCTACACTTGTATCTTGCGTTGATTCTGCCTTTAAAAAAGTTAGATTATCAATTACAAGAACTTGTGGTTGTAATTCTATTATATCTGATTCAATCTTTTGAATGATTAAATCATCAGCATTTTCCTTGGGATTATCTATTATTAATTGACGAAAGTCAATGTTATCTATAAAAAGGTTATCTGAAAACTCATAACCACAACCATCAGCATCAGAGTATCTTTTTTGAAACTGTTTATCGGATAGTTCAAAATCATAGAATAGTACTCGTAGAGGACCATTTTCGTTGGGTAGAACTTTCATAACACTTTGCCCTTTTGATATCGCATCTGCGATTTGTGTTGCCCAAACACTTTTTCCAGCTCCAGTGTCTGCAAAAAGGATATGAACTTCTCCAGTTTGCCATATAGCTCCTAATAGTGGCTTAATTTCTGCTTGACCTTCAGCATCTTTTAATCTTTGTTTCGCTGTTCTTGGTCTTGAATTTGAAGCTACTATGATTGATTCTTTTGGTGATTTAAAAGATTGAGATGTTTCTTTTATTCCTTCCTTATCGTTATATACAAGCACTATATTATGAAGCTTTGCAATATGAAAAAGTGTTGATAGTGTTATTGAGCCATCATAATCATTTAATAATGAGGAGAATTTGTCATCAGCTATATCATAATCATACTCTGCATATAAACTGCTTATCTTATGGAATGGTTCACGACCATCCTCACCCAATTCACACAAAGCTATTCCTATCTTATACCAATCATCATAATGAGTTGTAAGGTCCGTTTGTGTTTTATCAAGCATCGCGACAAGCTTGTTAACTCTTAATAACTTAATAGCATTGTGAGTATCTGCTTTGATTTTAACATCCAACTTTAAACTCGAAGTTGATGGTGCTATTGTTAACCATTTACTCAAGAATTTCTCATCTAGTGGCTCAAGGTCCCATTCTGGAAAGATATAAGCATTTGGGTCGTGTGATAAAAAACAAGCTCTTGCTATATCACGTCCAGATTTATCAACCGCTTTTCCATATACAGTTAGGATGTAATTCGCACAAGCATCGAAGTATCTACCATGAGTTTCTGCTTTTGATGGAATTAGAATAAGCATCTTGAATCCTTTATTTGTTGGTGAATTGAACATCATTACCATTGGAATATGTTCATCAGATAGAAGACGAGATTTAAGATAGTTCAAGTCCTCTGTTGGCATATCATCAAAATCCAAACATAAGTATCTAGAATGGCTTATCAGCTCATCGTTGGCTCTCTTATAAAAAGTACCAGATGGAGTTACATAGGGTAGCTCTTTTCGTTTTATTTGTTTTTGCTCTTCTTTGGAAGCTGAACGGATTCTTTGACAAATACTTTGAATATTTTCATCACTAGTGATGATATTATATAGCTCCTCAATATTTATTGCTGAATCGGGGTTGGTATTGTTTATCGGATTTTTGAAGTAGCTTATCTGTGGAAGAGATACATCTTGATTGAACATTTTCGATTGTTCAAAAATATCTTTGAATGTTTCATAGCTATTGTTTATTTCTGATGTTGGTAGACCTATATTAGATAGATGATTTGCTGGTGAGTTTGGATTACATACTGGCATCTAATTTAGAGTGTTTAACATGTTCTGCGTTGATTAGGGCAACTATTACCGCAGAATTATTGTATTTGAAGGTCTCGTTAGAAGCGAGACTTTCTAATTTTTGACGAGTTTGCTCGTCCATTCTCATTGAGAACATCTTTGTCTTTTCTTTTTTCATTGTTTTAATTTTTAATGCAATGTTATTTTATTAGATAAATACATACAGTATGTAAAATCTTTACAATAAATACTATATTTTCGAAGATAAGTCAAGTAATCTTGAAAAATAAATGAAAATAATCTTATAAGTAATTGATAATCAGTGTGAATATTTTTCATCTTTTTTAGAATTTAAATTGAGGGGATTAATGGTTCTGTATTTCTTTCAAGTGTCCCATTGCCCCAAACTGTCCCATATTTTTAAAAGTGGGACACTTGGTGTGATTCTGAAATAAAACCCTTGATTCTATTGAGTTGAAGGTGTTTTTCAGTTGTCCCAACTGTCCCATTCTTGTTTTGTTTTTGTGATAGTTCATTTTGAGGAGGAACACTTGATTGTTTTCGAGACGGATGGATTCCGTCTCTCTTTGGGGGGTCAAGAGAGTGATGTATTCTTATTATATATATAATATATATATATATATAAAATAACTAGATAGTACCTAGGAAAAAATGATGTATGTACAGTCTATACAGCACTACTCCCCTCTTGAAACCCAATTAAGGTAGCATCCGATTTTATCAAAAAATACAAATTACTATCCTCAAAATATAAAATGGGACAATTAATAGATAAAGTGGGACACTTTTGGGACACCTACAAAGTGCATTTTAGCTCTAAAAATCAATGATTTTGATTGGTTACTGTCCCAGCTGTCCCACTATTCTATTTATGGGACAGCTGGGACAGTATAAGTATTTTCGATGACATCTTAAAAAACATCAACGAAGAATTTCCAAAGTTAGAAATGAATCACACCAAGTTAGTTGATTTCTTTAAACCAATGAAAATTGATAGAAACTACGAAAGAAGTGCTTTCATAGATTCAGCAGTGTTATTCATTGAACCTATCAATAGACGTGATGATTTCAAAGCATTGTTAAAGGATTTCAATAAGTCAATCAATTTAAAATTACCTAATACTAAAGCATTAAAGTATCAAGGAGATTTCAAGCTATTTAATGAAATTAAGTTGAGAGCACGAAATGCTTATCCAAATGATGAAGAATTGAAAAATCACAAAGGATGAGAGTAAAACGCTCCAATCTATGATTGATGAACACCTTACATCTAATGGAATTGTGAGTCTTTTAGCTGAACCGATATTCATCATTGATAAAGGATTTCAAGTAATTGATATCGATTTTACAGAATCGAAGTTTAAAGTTACACAACCAACAAGGCTTAACAATATAGTAGCATTGAAAGTGACCTTTGAGAACTTCATTCGTCAAAAGCGAAAGAACGTATTGAACCTATAATAAAGAAATGGTCCAAATCAATTGGATTAGAATATGTTAATTTGAAGTTCATGAAGCTGGAGAAACGTTGGGGAAGTTGCACATTAGCTAATACTATTATCATTAATTATAATACCATCAAACTTCCATTTTCATTGATAGAATATTTGGTGGTGCACGAATTGGTTCACACGAAGATTAAGAGTCACTCCAAAGAGTTTTGGGCAGAGTTATCGAAACACATTGTCAACTGGAAAGACTTGGATGAGAAGATGTATGGAATGAAGTTGTGAAGATGGGCAGGATAAAAATCATATAGGTTTACCATTGAGTATAAAGATTGAATTAGAAATTAATTAAGGATTTCCTATATTTTTAAATTATATATTTGCAAAAGCAAACGTACTTTGAAAACATTTTGTTCAGTTACCCTATGCGTTACCCTACGATTTTAGAGTTTTGAAACCCTTATAAATATTGGTGTTTAGAGATAGGTGTCGGACCCTCCGACTCCACTAAAACATAAGCCATTTGTCATTTGACAAGTGGCTTTTTTGTTAAATAGCCCTAAATTTCAAGGATTCAGCTTTTTTTTCTATTTAAAAGACCTCTCAACAAATAGAAACAAAATCAATTAAAATCAAAATTCTTGACAGCAGGACAGTCAGCAGATCATTTTTATTTTTTTTGCTGGCTGTAAACTTATATCAAGTTGATAAGCAGAAAATTAACTACAACTGAATTGATGTAACTTTTGACGAATTGGATTCATTTTTAAGTCGATTTTGACAACAAATTTTTTAAAAATTAAGTTATGAAAAACAAAGACCAATTTAAAGTATATATACTTAAATAATCAGTGTTCAATAAATGGAGCTTCACCCATTTATATTAGAATTTCCATCAATGGAATGAGATTTGAAATAGCATCTAGGCATGTCGTATTACCCTCACAATGGAGTACTAAACTTTGCACAATAATTACATATTAATAATTAATAGCAATCAAATGTTTAGAAGATTAACTAATAAAGCAAATTTTCTTTTATTTTTTCAGTGTATAAACTGATAAAAAATATTATTAATAAGGCTATAACCTTAAATTAATTTGTTTTTATCAGGTAATAACCTTAAATTTGTTTAATTACTTTCAGGTTATTACCTTATGAAAAACAATAAGCAATATTTACTTTTACAGCAAACCGATAAGAAATTAGAGGTCTTCAAAGATGTAAAGTCAACAGTAGTGCCTACTAAAGGCTGGGTTAACACTTTTCGTAATACCTTAAAAATGTCCTTACGTCAATTAGGGAATCGATTGAATATTTCACCACAAAGTGTAAAAGAAATTGAAGAGCGAGAAGCAAATGGTACAATTACCATAAAATCATTGCGTGATGTTGCTAATGCTATGGATATGCAGTTGGTATATGGTTTTGTATCTAAACACGAATCATTGGAACAAATGATAGAAAAGAGAGCCAAAGAATTAGCTAAAGAAATTGTATTGAGAACCAATAACACAATGACTTTAGAAGATCAACAAAACTCTAAAGAACGCATCGAGCAAGCTATTGCACAGAAAACAGCTGAAATAAAACACGAAATGCCAAAATACTTATGGGACTAACGATAGAATACATAGACGGTCAAACACCATTAAGTGAGGAAGAAAAAGACGGTTTGAAAATTCCTTCTATTACAACACGTGAAGAATTAGACGAATTTGAGCAACTCAATATTGAAAAGGCAATCCAATGGACGTTTGGTAAAAAACTAAAAGCAGAACAACTGCTATCAGAAAAGTTTATCAAAGACCTTCACAAGCGAATGTATGGTGAAGTTTGGAAATGGGCGGGCACATTCAGAAATTCAGAGAAAAATTTAGGAATAAAGAATTACTTAATACCTGTTCAATTAAAACAACTATTAGATGACACCTTGTTTTGGTTCGAAAACAACACCTACCCTCCTACAGAACTGGCTATTCGTTTCAAGCATCAATTGGTAAGTGTACATTGTTTTCCAAACGGAAACGGAAGACATTCTCGTTTAATGGCAGACTTAATAATGGAAAAACTCTTTCATCAATCCTTTTTTACGTGGGGAAGTAACAACTTGATAAAAGCGAACGAATCACGAAAAAATTATATAAATGCAGTTAGAAAAGCAGATAATTACGATATTCAACCTCTAATAACATTTGCAACTTCATAATAATAGTAAAAGAATTATTCGACCAATTAATCTGATTACTGGGTGATTTGTCAGACGAAGAAAAACGTGCTGAAAGAGAATATTTAGAGAAGATGAACTGACCGTTTTTGATTTACTAAATAAAGGCAAAAAGATTTCGGATAAAGAACGTATCGAATTGAAAGACACTGCCAAAAAGCTATTGGAACAACTTAAAAACAATGAGTTCAAGGTTGATAGATGGATGGAAAAAATCAGACTGCATCTGTGGTTAAGAAAGCCATTAATGATTACCTGTATAGCAAACTACCCTATCCTACTTATGGTGACGGAGATGTTTTAGTCAAAACAGAAATTTTGTTTGACTATTTCAAATCAAGGTATGGCGATTATGGTAGGGTTTCTTAAAAGAATTTATTGGTTTTTATTTATGATAATTCTGTTGATAGGTTAATTAAAAACTATTGTAACGCAAGAAAAAGCTGGGAAGTTTGGTGTTATCTTTCAGGATTTGATAACGACCTGAAAATATCAAAAAAAGAAGTTCGACAAACAGTTGATAACAATCCTCTATTTTTTCATCTTCGGTATTTGTCAATGAAAGATTATTACATTGAACTCTATAAAGTGGTTAAGGAAACTCCAAACAATAAGGACAATATTATTAATCTTTTACAAAAACGAATAAAGTCAAATCCGAAAAATATAGATGAGATAAAAACTGATTTAAATGGTCTGAATGACATCAAGGTAACAATTACAGATATATATAATATTCGTGATAAATTTTATACTCATCTTGATAAGGATTTTAAAAAAATATACAGCTACTAAAATTAATATACAATCCACGAATCAAATTTTTGAAAAAATAGAAAAAGGAATTATATCATTGACTTCTATGGAAGTATTAATTAAGCATTTAAATAATATAGATTCTAGAGAAGATTATCATTTATTCTTAAAATGAAAGTATTAGAATTAATTTAAAGTACTTTTTTAACCTTATACACGATTGCTCTGTTTTTATTTAATATTTGTGAGATAGTAGAAATCTTCATCCCTTTATTTAGACATTCTACAATTTTTTTATGTTTTTCTAATCAATTAAAACCTTGTAAACAATTGATTTACAAGTTTTTTTTTTATTTCACTCAATCTCAATAGAACTATACCCTGCTCCAGATCTTACCAACTTAATTTTAGTTCCAATTCGATCTTTTAATTCACCAACATGTGAGATAATTCCTATTGATTTATTGGAAGTGTTTTGCATGTTTTCCAAGATAGTAATTGCTTGATCTAACGATTCAGGATCAAGTGTTCCAAAGCCTTCATCTATGAATAAAGATTCTATATTTACATTTTTGGCTGCTAAATCTGAAAGTCCAAAAGCAAGGGCTAAACTTAACTTAAAAGTCTCTCCTCCTGAAAGTGAAGACACTGCTCTTTGAGTATTTCCCATATAAGTATCAATCACTTTTAAATTTTCAGCTTCATTTTCAACCTCTAGTAAATAACGATCTGAAAAACCTTTTAATCGTTCATTTCCATATTCGATTAATTGTTTTAAAGTTAGATCTTGAACGAAATTAGAAAACTTTTTACCAGTTGAATCTCCTATCAAAGCATTCATTTTAGTCCATAAGTTTAAGTCGCGCTTTAAAGCATCTAAAATTAATTGATCTTCTTTTTGTTTCTCTCTTTTTTCTGAGTCTAACTTGAGTTGATTTTCTAAATCCCAAATTGATTTTTTCAATACTTCGACTTCCTCTAAAATAGAATTCAGTTGGATTTTTAATTCATCTAATTGCAAAGATGAGTCGTCTTTTAACCTATATTCAATTAATTTTTTTTCAATAGAATCCAACGTTGTTTTTAAAGCAACCTCCGTTTCGTTGATCTTTTGAAATTGATTTCTTAATTGATTAGCCTCAACTTCGTTCAATATTTTAAGATCCAATTCTTCTAATTGACTCAGTCCTAAATCATGAATTTTATTCTTTAGTTCAATCTTTTCCATTTCGATTGATGTCGATAGAGTTTTTAGTGTTTCTGATAAAGTTGAAATTAATTGAGTATTGTTGAATAGCTGCTGCTCTACTTTGTTTTTTTGTGCTTTAAAATTGGAAATCTTATTCAATAAATCATTTCCTTCATAAATTGAAACACGTTGATTTTTAACTATTTGATAAGATGCATTTAAATCTTTTAAAACAGAACAAATATCCTTTAAATCAAATAGAATGTTTTTAGCTTCAAACAATTTTTCGAAGTGATTAAGTTGCTCAAATTGAGTGTCAATAGCCTGTGATTTATATTCAATTTCACTAAGAGTAAGTGAATGAGACCAATTTAATTGATCTGAGAATTTTTGAATATCCTCCATCACTTTTTTCAATTCCTCGGTTTTTAACCCAAGTTCAGTTGTGTTCAGCTTAATTGAATTTTCAAATACTGAAATTTCCGTTGAAACAACCAGGAAAGCGGAATTATTAAGGTCAACTAATTTTTTAACATTATTATAATTCTCTTCATGAATATTCAGTTTGGATAGATCTTCATTATCAGTAACATATGGATGTTCCAAAGAACCACATAAAGGACATGGACAATCTGTTTGTAATTCTGAACGATATCCTTCAAGTCCTTTTACTTTTTTCGAATCTTCAAAGAGTTGTAGCGCTTCATCTAATTTTAATTTCAACTCTATTGATTTCTCATTGTATTGAAGTTGCTCTGCTTTTTTAATAAGAATCGTTGACTCCTGTTCTGCTAAAAGTATTTTCAATTTTTCAAGGGCTTCCTTTTTTTCTTGAAATAATCTTTTACTTCCTATTAATTGTGAAGCTGGTAATCTTAGTGAGGAAAGAGTTGATTTCAGAACCGCAATGTCATCCATAGAATTTATTTTCTCTGTCGACATTTTTGTTTCTATTTCAACTATAAAATCATCAATTTGAGTTCCTAATTCAACTGTGTCTAAAAATGAAAATCCAAATCGATTTAATTGCTGAATTCGTTCAGCAATACGTTGATTTTCATTATCTATTTTTTGTTTTTGAGTTCTCTCTTCTTCTAGAAGCTGTAAATATTCTGCTTGAAATTGATCTATTAAATAATCAAAGTTTAGAGGTGTTACTTCTTTTTTTATCAGGCTATTTACAGACTCTAATAATTCAGTTAATTGAGAGTTTAAATTGATTGACTCTAATTTATTGTTTTCTAATTGATTAGAATTGTTTATTTCATCTTTTTGTTTGCGTTTTAAATCCTCCCAAGCGTTTCTTAAATGAGCAAATTTAGAATGTTCTTCTAAGCGAATTAATTGAGGTTTGAATTTTTCTTTTTCAGTATTTAATTGTGTGAAAAGTATATCCGTTTCTTCTTTCTTTTGAGTATTTTTTATAATTGATTCTTTGATTTTAATCTTTGAATCTATTAAAATTGAATTTTCTTTAACTTTTTCTAAAACAGGTGATTCTAATTTTATTTTCTCATTTATCAATATAATTTCATCGTCTGATAGAAGCTTATTCTCCCCCATTCTTAGTTGATGATCATTTACTTTCTTTTCTTCTTCTTTGTATCGAAAATAAACGGTTCTTCCAATTGTTCTGTAAAATCCAGTTCCTGTTATTTCTTCAAGCAAGGTATTTCTTTCATCTCTTTTAGCTAACAGTAATTTTGAAAATTGTCCTTGAGCTAAAATCATCGATTGAACAAACTGCTCATAACTCAACCCAATAATTCGTTCATTTTCTTTTGGAACTTGAGAAATAGATGAACTAATGATTGTATTTCCATTTGTTACATCTACCACTTCGTGCAAACGTTCAGCTAAGGTATTATTTCTTGTTAGACGAATCGACCAATTAGAACGATACAAAATACCATTCACTAAATATTCAACTTCAGCATAACAATCCGTTGTGTTTTTAGTCAGGATTACTCCCTCTTCATCAATTACTTTTTTTGAAATGGATGCTGAAATCCGAGGTATACGATTAAATAAAGCTAAGGTAATAACATCTAAAATTGTGGATTTTCCAGCACCAGTCGGACCAGTAATCACAAACAATCCCGCATCGCCTAAAACACCATTTTCAAAATCAATCGTATGTTCCCCCTTTAGAGAATGAATGTTCTTTAATTTAATTTTACAAATTTTCATTTCAATAAATTAAATAGTTGAATTAGATTGATTTATGTTTTCTAAAATTTCACGAAACGCATTCAATAACTCAGAAGAATCTTCAATTGATTCGTCCATATCTAATCGTTTCTGAAATAATTCAATCGGTTGAAAAGAAGCAATATCTTCTCCTTTTTCAAGAAATGACCCTGTTCCTTTGATTTTATTTTGAAATTCAATCTTCCCTTTTAAAATAACAACATCTGGATATAACTCTTGTGCTTCGCCAGATAATAAAACCTCTAATTCACTGATGCTTTCGATATTTTCATTTTCCTCAATAGCAATAATCTCGGCTAAATCAGGTAAAATTGAGACCTTTAAATAATCAGTTAATTTTTGCTTTATATCTGAAATAGAACCTTTTAGAGTGATTAGTTTTCTAAAAGAAGGGATTTCAAGTGAAGTCGAAGTTAATTCAGTACCTTCGAATTCAAGTACTACTACCCTTTTTTGATCCATTTTTTCACTGAAACTCATTGGAATAGGAGATCCACTATATAAAATCGACTCCCCTACTTTTTGAGGTTTGTGTATATGTCCAAGTGCAACATAATGAGGAAGTTGTCCGAAAATACTAGCGTCAATACTCGCCTGATTGCCTATTTGAATTTCGCGTTCACTTTCAGAAGCCTCCACACCTTGAACAAATAAATGTCCCATTAATACATAAGGTACATCTTTGTAATTATCTAAATAATAATCATTTACATTTTTAAAATAATTTCTTAATCCTTCACGAATTTGTTCGATTTTATCCTCGTATGATTCACCTGCTACTGTTTGACGAATGTCTTTATCTCTAAGAAACGGGACAGCTGCAATTACAGCTTTTTCGTTTTCTTTCTCAAATTCAATAAATAAATCAGATACATTTGATGGCATACCTCCGATTACTTTGACATCTAATATTTCTAAAATTTCTTTTGGAGCATTTAAAACATGAGGTGAATCGTGGTTACCACCTGTAATTATTACTTTACATTTTAATGGAATCATTCGCTTCAAAAACAAATAATACTGACGCATTGCTTGTTGTGAAGGATTTGCTTGATCAAACAAATCGCCCGACATTAACAAAATATCTATATTTTGCGTTTGAATAACATCTGTTAGCCAATTAAAAAATAATTCCATATCTTCATGGAAATCAATTTTTTGGAGTTGTTTACCTAAATGCCAATCTGAAGTATGAAGTATTTTAATGCTCATGTTTTTTTTTCAATCTTATTACACTTTGTAATTACGAAGTGACAACCTAAATATAACACATAAAAAAGATTTAAAAGTCAATTTAAGTGTCTAATAAATTAAATTCAATGCCAAAAAGTGATATTTTAAATACGTTTACTAATTTATTATTTGTATTTTGTTTACACAAATTGAATCCAAATGAGCAATCTATCTTTCGAATATTTCCCATATCGCTTAAACTTTAAATATCCCTTTCGTTTATCTCATACTGAAAGAACTGGTACTGATAATGTTTATTTATTAGTGAAAGATGGAGAATCTTACGGCTGGGGAGAATGTGTTTTTATTCCTTATTATCCTGAAACACTTTCGACGTTTGAAAACATCGTGTCAGATTTAAAACTTCCTTCAGATCTGTCTGAGATTAAAACCTTTATTGATTCATTAAAAAATAAGCACCCTCATTCTAATTTTTGTATCGCAGCCATTGATGTGGCCCTTCATAATTTAAAAGCTTCAAAAACAGGAGTTTCCATTACAGATCAATACAATATTACTGGAGAAGTCAAGAAGACTTCTTTTACCTTGGGTATTTCTACTGAACAAGAAATGGAAAAGAAATTGTTTGAGAACGGTGATATGGATTATTATAAGTTGAAAGTCAGTCAATTGGAAATAGAACGAATTGTATCAACTTTCACCAAATTGACGGATAAGCATTTTACCATAGATGCCAATCAAGGTTTTACGGATAGAAATGAAGCATTAAAATGGAGTTATAAATTGGCGGATCAAGGTGTTTGGTATATGGAACAACCTTTTCATAAAGATGATTTTGAAAGTCATGCTTGGTTAAAAGCTAAAAGTCCAATTCCAATTTTAGCAGATGAATCCTTTCAGAATTATGCTGATTTAGAACGCATTCAACAATCGTTTGATGGAGTTAATTTAAAATTGATGAAGTGCGGAGGAATCGCAGAAGGAGTTGCCTGCCTTAAAAGAGTAAAGGAAATGGGCTTAAAAAGTATTATTGGTTGTATGAGCGAATCAAGTGTGATAATAAATGCATCCAAAGAAATTGCTCCTTTGGCGGATTGGGTCGATTTAGATGGTAACTTATTGATTACGAATGATCTATTTGCTTCTCAAAAATCAAACGAAGAACTCATTCAAATTTTGAGAAGCTAATTAGTTTTTATTTCATCCAATTTAAATTTCTAGAGTATAGAAATACGAAAAGACCTGCTATAAACAAATTCCATATCACAACAAATGATGGAATGCTAGCAGGAGAAACAAATAAATAAACTTGACCAACAGTTATTAAAGAATAAATAATATAAAAATGGAAACCAATTTTGGCACCTTTCCACATTTTTAAAACTCCAAATAAACCAATAGCAGAACTAATTAAAGTAATAAGTGTAACTGCATAAAAACTATCATTTAAACTTTCTGCCATTGCAGTTAATTTATGAATTGCATCTACAGCATAATCCGCATTCATATTTTCTAACTGCTCAATATTTTTCGACATTTCAGCACGTTGAAGCAACATATCTTTTTTAGATGCTGGGCCACTTAAAAATTGAGATAAAATACCCAAAAAGGAAATTCCTAAATTAACAAAACTTAAAATACACAGTACTTTCAGCGCTTTAGGTCTTTCATTATTGTTTAAACTATCTATTGAATACTCTTCCATTTTATTTAATTTTCTGTGAAATTACTAATATTATAGTGATAAGATAAAATCAATTAACATTTCTTTACAGCTTTTACAAAATTCCTTACCCCTGCTTTATAAGCTGCACTTCTTTCAATGTAGTAGATTTCTAAAATTGCAATTAGTTCTTGTTTTAATTCAGGATATTTCTTCACAAATCTACTCAAGTTTTGCATGCTATACACCTGAAGAGCTACCTTGTTATTACTGTTTTTAATGAAATCGATATATCTTTCAATTTGTTCTGATTCTTTGTATTCACTAAGATCTATACATTGAATAATATTTGTACAATTTCTCAGAACACTTTGATTCTTATTTTCGGTTAAAATAAAATCTAGTAATACATTTTGAAATGGAATTAACAACTTTTTATCTGATTTAACAACATGCGTCAAAATCCAAGAGGCATATTCAGAAATTGGATACTCAGAATTAGTTAAAATTAATTCTACTATTCCTTCAACTAATTCTGGAGATTCTATAATCTTTTTGCAATATAATTTTAAATCTCTATTTGAATGAAATTCTAGTATAAACTCTTTTGCTGTCATTTTTAAAACAATAAAAAAACGCAACCTATAAAGATTGCGTTTTAACTATATTTAATCGATGTGTATTAAGCAATAACACCAATAACTTCTGCCATTTTAGCACCAATGTGAGCTGGAGAATCAACAACGTGAATTCCACATTCTCTCATGATACGTTTTTTAGCTTCTGCTGTATCATCATCTCCACCTACAATCGCACCTGCGTGACCCATTGTACGTCCTTTTGGAGCTGTTTCACCTGCAATGAATCCAACAACTGGTTTAGTACCATTGTCTTTAATCCAACGAGCAGCATTTGCTTCTAAATTTCCACCGATTTCACCAATCATAATGATTCCTTCCGTTTCAGGATCGTTCATTAACAATTGAACCGCTTCTAAAGTTGTAGTTCCAATAATTGGATCTCCACCAATACCAATCGCAGTAGTAATACCTAAACCAGCTTTCGCTAATTGATCAGCAGCCTCATACGTTAAAGTACCTGATTTAGAAACTAAACCAATTTTACCTTTTTTGAATACAAAACCTGGCATAATACCAACTTTCGCTTCTCCTGGAGTAATAATACCTGGACAGTTTGGTCCGATTAAACGAGCATCAAATCCTTTTAAGTATTCTTTCGCTTTCACCATGTCAGCAACAGGAATACCTTCTGTAATACAAATGATTACTTTAATTCCAGCACTTGCTGCTTCCATAATTGCATCAGCTGCAAAAGCAGGCGGTACAAAAATGATAGAAACGTTCGCTCCAGCTTTTTCAACTGCATCAGCAACTGTGTTAAATACTGGACGATCAAGATGTAATGTTCCACCTTTACCAGGAGTAACCCCACCTACCAAGTTTGTTCCGTATTCAATCATTTGACCAGC
>CANCEQ010000017.1 GCA_947375085.1 Flavobacteriales bacterium | reverse complement strand
TTAGTTACTACAACTGGAAACAAAAACATCATCGTTGGACGTCACTTCGAAAACATGAAAGACAAAGCGATCGTTTGTAACATCGGTCACTTCGATAACGAAATTGATATGGCTTGGTTGAATGGTAACCACGGTCACACAAAAAACACTGTTAAACCACAAGTAGATATTTACACAATCAACGGTAAAGATATTATTATCTTGGCTGAAGGTCGTTTAGTAAATTTAGGTTGTGCAACTGGTCACCCATCATTTGTAATGTCTAATTCATTCACAAACCAAACTTTGGCTCAAATTGAATTATGGACAAACAGTGCTAATTACAAAAATGAAGTTTACGTTTTACCTAAACATTTAGATGAAAAAGTAGCTCGTTTACATTTAGCTAAAATTGGAGTTGAATTAGACGTTTTAACAAAAGAACAAGCTGATTACATCGGTGTTGCTGTTGAAGGTCCGTTCAAATCTAACGAGTACCGTTACTAGAAAAATTTCAAATTTATAATCTTCAAAAGGAATCTCATTTCGAGATTCCTTTTTTTTATGTAAATTTATGCGCTTAAAATATTGAATTAGACATTATTCCTATACCCAAACATAAACTTAAATGAAAAAACTACTGATACTTTTTACATTTTTCTGTCTTACAAAAGTTTTTTTTGCTCAGAGTTATTGCGATTTTTATTTAACCAACACTTCTGTTTATCCTACGTCAATTTCACCTGGAGGTTCAATTAATTGTTTAGGAAATCTTAATAATACAGGAAATATATCTACAGCATCAGACAGCATAGGATATTTTTTATCTACTGATTTATTTTTGGACCCATCTGATATTTTCCTTTCATCAAGAGTTGGTTACACAGTAAATGGAGGAGGAATTTATGACATTTCTAAATCTTTATCTATCCCATCTAATATTACAGCAGGAAATTATTATCTACTATTTGCTGCTGATTACCATAAAAAAATCACAGAAACGAACGAACAAAATAATGTAAATGCTGTTCTTTTAACAATTACAGGTGCTAGTAATACTAACACTCAAGATTATGGAATCTTCAATCAAACATTAAATAATGATATTATTTCTGGGGTTAGCACAATTGTAAATTCCACTATTTTTAGTCAAGGTAATTCCGCAATTAGCTTATCAATAGGCTATTACTTATCCAATGATTCTATTTTTGATTTATCAGATACTTATTTATCATCAAATGGAATTAATTATGTTTCCAACTATGGAATTACCAACATCGCAAATTACATCACAATTCCTACAAGCTTTACTCCAGGTAATTATTATCTCATTTCTTATCTAGATTATACCAATGCTATTTTTGAATCAAACGAAAAAAACAACTACTACATTTCTCCAATTAATTTGGTTAACTCAACAATTGACTTAACGATCAAAAATTTAACAAATAGTACTTCTACTTTCGCCGCTAATACATTTAACACATCATTTAATATCATAAATAATGGTAACATTGCTAGTACTACAAGTAATTTAGGTTATTATTTATCAAATGATACCATTTTTGATGCAAATGATATCTTTTTAAATTCACAAAATTTTGGTTCTATTAGTAGTGGAGGATCAATTTCAAACCAACAATTAACCTTAACTATTCCAAACACAACAGCAATCGGTAATTACTACGTCATATTTTTAATCGATTATTCCAATTTAATTGTAGAATCGAACGAAAATAACAATACTAAAAGTTTCTCCATAACAGTAGTCGCTCCTACTGTAGATTTAACTACTTTACTCCCTACCCTTTCTACTGACACTATAGCTATTAACAATTCAATTAATACAACAGTCAAAATTTCCAATTTAGGAAATACGTATAGTTCTTCAAGTAATGTTGGCTATTATTTATCAGTTGACAGTCTATTCGATGCAAATGATATTTACCTAAACAACTCTAATATTTACCAAGTTAGCGCTGGTCAATCTACCACTACTAATAACTACTACACTATACCAAACACTATTACACCAGGAAATTACTACCTTTTATTTTATATTGATTACTCAAATAATATTTCGGAAACTAATGAAAATAATAATGTTACAGGTATTCCTTTAACTATAGTTGCACCTACTTTCGATTTTCAAATAATACAGGTTACAACCCCTTTAAATTGTGTAAAAGGGACTTCATTTAATGAAACTTACACCATAAAAAACAGTGGCTCATCAATCTCAAATTCAGTTAATACTGAATTCTATATATCTAACGATACTATATTTGATAATAGTGATACTTTTTTAAATTCAACAACAAATTACAATATCGGAGTAAATAGTAGCACTAATGGAAATATTTACATAACTATTCCAACTACAGTTGCTATAGGAAATTATTATATTTTAACCATCGTAGATAGATTAAATCAAATTAGTGAGACCAATGAAAACAACAATATCAAACATTCACCGATTGCAATTATAAATACTACTTCTGATTTATACTGTTCATCAGCAACAGTACCTTCAACAATTACAACAAACACATCTTTTTCAATAAGTTGTTATATTCAAAATATTGGTTCTAACACAGCACTTCAGAGTGTCGTTGGTTATTATTTATCTAAAAATTCCACATATGATAGTACCGACATCTTTGTTTCATCTACAATTTGTAATTCGTTAAATTCATTTAATGCCCAAACTGTTAATTCAGTAATTACCCTTCCAAACACATTGTCTAGCGGTAAATATTATTTTATATTTATTGCAGACTACAATCACCAAATATCGGAGTCAAATGAATTGAATAATACCTATGTAACCCCTTCATTTAACATTTCAAATTCCACCGATATCATATACACACTTCCTACAACTGGTTCAAATACATCTATTAATACTTGTTCGGGAATATTAAAATACGATGCTAATAATAATACCGGCGCATTAACAATTTCCCCTGGAACTATTGGTAAATACACTTCACTCTATTTTAATAATGTAAGCTTCAATTATACAAGTAATGTTTTGTTAATTTATGATGGTCCCTCAACAAATTCACCACTTATAGGATCATATTCATACAGTAATTTACCAAATATAGTTAATGCAACCAACCCTTCAGGTGTATTAACGATCAATTTTTCAAATCCTTACAACTACTATGCTTCGTTTTCAGCATATATTTCTTGTCTAGATTCAGTATCATTTTCAGATTTATCTATTCAATCCAATAATTCTATCTCAAAATCAACTATTGCTGCAGGTAACTCTATTGTATCTACTTGTAATATTTCGAACATTAGTTCAATTCAAGCAAATTCAAGTACAATTGGTTATTTTTTATCTAAAGATACAATCTGGGATGCCAGTGATCTAAATTTATCCTCTGAAATCAATGGTGTTTTACTTCCTAATAAATCAATTTTAAAAACGAGCACTATAACAATTCCATCTAATATTTCAAATGGAAATTATTATATTCTACAATATGTTGATTTTTCAAATCAACTTTATGAAAAAGATGAAACTAATAATCTTAGATGGAATCCTTTAACAATTAGCTCTCCTTTTATCGATTTCACGATAACACCTACTACATTATTAAAAACTACATTTCCAGCAAATATCACTCTAACATATTCAAATACAATTTTTAATCGAGGAAATAACTTGTCACCTTCGAGCATAACTGGATATTATTTATCTTCAGACACCGTTAAAAATGTAGGAGATATTTACCTTGGGTATACTAATGTTTCTACAATATCTGATGCTAGTTCCATAAGTATAAATGCTAATTTAACAATACCAGCAAATACTTCTCCTGGAGATTATTATCTTATTTCATTTGCTGATAATAACAATTTAATAAATGAATCAAATGAGTCAAATAATACAGCTTGGAATTTAATACATGTCATTTCTTCAGTTGTAGATGTTACTATTTCAAAACTATCTTCGATTTCTTCACTTATTTTAGCAGGACAAAGTCCAAATATTTACATTACTAACAAAAATATCGGAAATACTACTTTAAGTAGTTCGTCAACAGGGTGTTATTTATCATTAGACACGATTTGGAATAATACAGATGTATTTTTAGGTAGTTTATCTTATGGAATAATAAATCCTGGAGATTCAATTCGAAGTTATTTCAGTTCTACAATACCTTCAAACACTACAACCGGTAAATATTACCTAATTTATTATGCTGATTATTTCAATACTACTATTGAAACAAATGAAAATAATAATATAGCCTATACTCCAATTCAAATCACTGGATTATCTGTCGATTTATTTATCGTAAATAACTATGTAGTAAACAACTTAGCTTTTAAAGGTGATGCTTTAACTGTAAACTATTTCATTTATAATAAAGGAAACTCTTCTTTACAAAATAAAAATCTAGGAATATATTTATCAAGCGACTCAACTTTTAGTAGTTCAGATATTTTATTAAATAGTTTTTTAGATATTTCTACTATTAGTGCTAATTCATACTTACAAACTACTCATACCGTCTCAATGCCAAGCAACATTGGAATTGGTGATTACTATATTTTATTTTATACCGATAATACAAACTTAATTTCAGAAAGTAATGAACTTAATAATATAGCCTTTACAAAAATCACTTTAATTAACCCAAATTATGACTTGCTTTCCATTAACCCATATTCCACCTCATATTCAGTGGATTACGGAAAAAGTTTCACGCTTTACTCAAGTAGTTATAATTTAGGAAATAAAAGTATTAACAACAATTTGGAATATTATATTTCTACGGATACAATCTATAATTCAACAGATGTTTTTTTAGCTACACTTTCTAATTTAAGTTTTGCTCCACAAACTTCAAATCTAAATACTCTTTCACTAAACATTCCATCAACGATTAGTGCAGGGAATTATTATATATTAATTTATTCTGATATTAATAATTCAATTTCAGAATTAAATGAAAACAATAACGTAACATATTTCAAAATTGCCATAACTACTCCATCTATTGATTTAAGAATAGTAAATGTTTCATTGAATACCTCAATCATTAGTAGTTCTACTAATTTAATTTGTTATTCAGTACTTCAAAACACAGGAAATAGCCCTGTTACAAATTGTAATGTTGGATATTATTTATCTTCAAATCAATACTTAGATAATACTGATATTTCCATTTATAGTCAAACTGTAAATTCAATTGGTGCAATAAGCACTACTAATTTAACTGGTTATCCTATTATAACTAACACTATTTTAGCTGGAAATTATTATTTACTTATAAAAGCGGATGACTTAAATACGATAAATGAAACGAATGAAAATAACAATATCTCATTTATTCAAATTACAATTATTAATCCGACATCAAATCAATCATTACCAGATTTGACAATCACAAGTCCAAGTTTAAACTATAATTCTGTTCATCCGGGATACAGTATCATTATGAATTGTTCAATCAATAATCAAGGAGATGCTATTTCTCAGACCTCAAATATAGGTTACTACCTATCAACTAATTCAACCTATGATTTAAGCGATCAATTATTATATAATTCAATTGGAAGTCAATTACTAATTAATGAAAGTCAATATATCAGTCAATCTTTATTAATTCCCAAAAATATAGCACCTGGTAATTATTATATTTTAATTGTAGCTGATTATCTAAATAATGAAACTGAAAGTGATGAAACAAATAACGCTGCTTTCCATTTTTTAACAATAACTCAATCTGTTGGATTAGAAGAACTAACTTCAAAATCAAGTACTTTTTCAGTATATCCAAATCCTGCAAATGAATCCATTTTTATCGAAGGTAAAAATCTTAACTTTTCAGAAATTAATACTGTTGATATAATCGATTTTAATGGGAAAATTTTAACTACACTTCTGATTGAGAAAGATAATGGAGAAAATTTTATCCAAAAAATAGATGTAAGTAATTACTCAAAAGGTATTTACTATCTAAATATACATACTTCTGAAACAAGTGTGAAAGAAAAAATTACCATTCAATAAATTCAACTTTTCTGAATCATTTATAAAATGAGAAGAACAAATATCTTATTATTTTTCTATTTTCTGTTATATATTTTAACATCAAATAGTTCTTTCGCGCAAAATTCATCTCATTTAAAAAGTAATAAAAATGAAGCTGAAAAACTGTGGAAAACATTTAATATTTTAGATTTAAAAGCAGAAGTGAAGAAAATAACTTCTGATAATAATGAGAACATCGATTTGTTTTTTCAAACTCAAAATGAATATTATTACAAATTTCAACATACTTTTTTTGATTTAGTCGAAAATAAAACCTTGAGAAGAAAAACAATTAAAAATCAATATGATATTTTATTAAATCATTATTTAGAAGAATATAAAAAATTCAAAATAAATGTAATCTCTGAGACTACTTTTGATCAAAACAAATACGTTAATGCTAGTTGTGTAAATACTGATTTTGAAGACGGCTCTCTTAATGGTTGGAATTCTTATTTAGGTTATTCTTCAACAGCAATTAATCCAGGTGGGTTATATTTAAACTCTTCTCAGGTGAATATAGTAACTGGAAATAATTTTGATTTTTATGTGGGTAATAATATCTTACCTAATGTCGCACCCGGAGGAAATTACTCTGTTATGATTGGTAATCTATCGAACGGAAGTCAAGCAGCAAGATTATCTCAAACTTTTGTAGTTCAACCATCAAATGCTAAATTCACTTATCAATTTGCTACTGTTTTAGAAGATGGAAATCATTCAATAAATGAACAAGCTTATTTCAAAGTAAAAATTAAAGATTTAAATGGAAATATTTTAGGTTGTATTTCTGATAGTCTTTCCCCCACTTATCCCTATACTGATTTGAAGCCTTCTACTTCCTATACTAATTATTACTATAAAAACTGGACAACTAGAACTATTCCTTTAGGTAATTTTATAGGTCAAACTGTTACAATTGAATTTACAGTTCAAGATTGTACACAAGGAGCTCACTTAGGCTATGCTTACATCGATGGTTCTTGTTTACCATTACAAATTGTCTCATCACAACCCAAAATTTGCCCTGGAACAACAATCACACTTACAGCTCCCGACGATTATGATTCGTATTTCTGGACTGGACCTGGAATTGTAGGTAGTAATAGCTCAAAAACCATCACGATTAATCAACCTGGTAATTATCAATCAATTGTAAAAAAAGGAGATTGTTATTCACCTGTTTTTATAGCCGTCCCTGGAGGCGGAATTACAAGTTCGAGTGACCAACTTTGCGCAGGTGATACTTTAAAACTAACTGCGCCTGGAGGCTTGTCAAATTATACTTGGTCTGGACCAGGAATTATTGGATCGAATAATCTACCTTCCATAACTGTTAATAAACCAGGAACTTACAATGTGTCAATTTCTGGAACCTTAGGAACCTTATGTAATTCATCCTATGTAATAAGCTCAGTTATTCGACCAAATATTGGGGCTGATTTAACAATTTGTCCTGGCGATACCGTTCATTTAAATGCTACTGGTGGATCTACCGTTTATTCTTGGTCTCCTAATTCAATGATGTTAGATTCTACTACATCTCACCCATCCGTTCACCCAAATGTTACAACAACATATATTGCAACTACATGTAATGTCAAAGATACAATTACTGTTTTTTTACGAAATCCAATTCATGGAACCACAACAGGAAACAAAACCAATTGTAATGCATTTGGAATTCCAATAGGTATTAAAATGGATAACAATGAACCATACACCTATTTATGGTCACCTACAACTGGTCTGAATGGAAATTCAAGCGCAACTGTAATTGCAGCACCTACTGTCACAACTACCTACAATGTCAAGGTGAATTTAGGTAAAAACTGTTTATACGAAGATAGTTTAACCATTACTGTTCCATATGTTTCTTTTTTAAAAACCTATGTTGATCAAGATTCACTTTGTAAAGGAGAAACTGTCAAAATCAATACTGAATATTATAAAAATTCTGGTTTAAACGGTACAACTTGCTCTGGTACTACAACTACTCAAATTGGGAATGATATTACCTCATCTATAAATAATAATCAATCGCTATTTAACGGTAATTATCTAAGTTCAAGGTTTCAATTAATATTCACTGTCGCAGAATTAAATGCAGTCGGTATAAATTCTGCTACAACATTTAGTGAACTTGGATTTAAAATTGACAATGTTTTAGGAAATAATATTTATCGAAATTTTACAATTAAAATGGGAACTACAATAAAATCTGTTCTCACAAATTCATTTGTAGATGGTCTGAGCACTGTTTTTAATCCTAAAAACATCATTATAAATACAGGAATTAATTTTTTCACTTTAGATAATACTTTTGATTGGGATGGTAAAAAAAACATTATAATAGAAATTTGCTACTTAAACAATTCCCTTTCTACGAATTCTTCAACAGTATACTCAAATACAAATTTTCAATCATTTTTAGCTACTTCCAACAATTCAGCGTGCAATTCTTCTACTGGTACTTTAAGTGGATACAGACCAAATATTTATTTTAAGCATTGCGCATCAATCACAAGCAACCCATTGACCTATTCTTGGACAACAACTACAGGACTAGATAATGCAACCCAAGCGAATCCAATTGCTGCTCCACAAACTTCTACAACTTATCACTTAATTGCCAACGACCCAATTAGCGGTTGCATTTATAATGATAGCGTTCGAATCACAGTAGATGATCCTTTTACAATTACTTTATTAGATAGTATTATTAATTGTAATTCTTTAGGAACTCTAATTTCAGCGACCCCATCAATTAATGGAAATTTTCATTATCAATGGTTACCAAACAATTATTTAAACAATAGCTCTTTACAATCACCTATCGCTTCTCCAATTTCTACTACCAAATACTATGTGACAATAACTTCCGAACACGGATGTTCAATTCAAGATTCAATCAAAATAGTTATACCTGGAAGAGCTAGATTTAGCATTTCTTCAAATAAGGACACCTTATGTAATGGGCAATCTGCTCAACTGTCTAGTTTTTATCAAAAAGAATGTGGTGTAAATGGAAGTACCTGTTCTGGTTTAACAAGTGTAGTTCAAATTGGCACAAGTAATATAAATTCAGCTGCAGATAATATTACTATTTACAAAGGGGCTTATAAAAGTTCTAAAACTCAATTATTATACACTAAAAGTGAACTAAATGCTTTAGGTTTAAATGGAGCTAAATTAATCACACAAATTGGTTTTAATATAGCGAGTATTTCGGGTAATAATATTTATAAGAGTTTTACAATTAAAATGGGCTGTACGTCACAAACAACAATTAATAATCCCTCATTTCAAACAGACTTACAAACTGTTTTTAATACTAAAAACATAATAATTACAAACGGAATTAATTATCATGTCCTCGATCATAATTTCGACTGGGATGGGGTTTCAAATATTATAATTGAAATTTGTTACAACAATTTAAATACATCCGTTAATTCTAGTATATATTATTCAACAACTACTAATCCTATGATGCTTTACACTTCTGGTAATTCTGTTTGCGATGCAATTACAGGTTTAAGTACAAATAACAGACCGAATCTCTTTTTCAAATATTGCAATGGAACCACGATAAACGAACTTAATTTCAGTTGGACACCTGTTAACACTTTAGACAATGCCATTATTTACAACCCAATTGCTACACCTTCTGCTAATACTATGTTTACCACAACAGCATTAGACAATTCGACAGGTTGTGTTTTTAAGGATAGTATTTATATAACTAAATTGAGTAATGATAAAGCTTTAACTTTACTCAAAGACACTACTATTTGTTCAGGAACAGCAATAAATCTAAATGCAAAAAGTGGATATAAATCATACTTATGGAATGATGGAACCACTGATTCTATCAAACATATTTCTACTGCAGGAACCTACTGGGTGAGAACGATTGGCAATTGCAACACTCAGATTGACACCTGTAAAATACAGTTAAACAATACATTAAGCGATTTAAATTTAGGTAATGATACCACTATCTGTAATGGAATACAAAAAACATTCAATGCTTTCAACTCCAATTACTCCACTTATTTTTGGCAAAATGGTTCTACAAATCCTACATTTACAGCTAATACAAATGGAATTTATTGGGTAAATGTTACAAACATCTGCGGATCAAAAAAAGACAGTGTTAATTTAGTTGTTCAATATCCGACTCCAGTAAAACTAGGAAATGACACTACACTTTGTGTTGGATCCTCAATTTTAATCGGGCCATCAAATATTTATTCTCTTTATTTATGGCAAAATAATAGTACATCACAATATATTACCGCTAATGCTCCAGGTTTATATTTTGTAAAAGCAACGAATGCTTGTGGTATTTATTCAGATAGTATTTTAATTAATTATCTAGCTCCTCCATCAATTGAGTTAGGGAATGATACTTCTATTTGTAATGGAAATTCGATCTTCTTAAAATCAATTGGTTGTTCCAACTGTTCATACGTTTGGAAAAATGGAACAATTGGGAATAATTTAAATGTAAATTCAGCAGGAACATACTCCATTAAAGCGACTAACATATGTGGAAATTATTCTGATTCTATACAAATTTCTATTATCAATAATCCAACTGTTGATTTAGGTAGTGATTTTACTTTTTGTATTGGCGATTCGGCATTAATTTCTTCACTTTTCGACTCAAATTATAAATATACTTGGGAAGATGGATCAACTAAAAATTCAAAATACATAGATTCACCAGGTAAATATTGGTTAACAGCTGAAAATAAATGTACCCAAATTACTGATACAATTCAAATTGGTAATTTACACAATTTACCATTACTAGAATTAGGAAATGACACTTCAATTTGTAATTATGATACCCTTATGCTAAGTGTTAAAAATCCAAATTACATAACTCTTTGGCAAAACGGATCTACCAATTTAAATCAATTGATTACCAAAGATGGTACATACAGTGTAATAGTTACGGATTTAAACAATTGTAAATCAAGCGACCACATCACGGTATCATTAATAGAAAAACCATATATTGATTTAGGTGACAAATTATCCATATGTAAAGAAACTGAATACGAACTTGAATTACCATTTGGAAAATACAATTATGTTTGGCAGGACGGTTCTACTTTAAATACAATTAATGTACTAGATGAAGGCAATTATTCAGTTTCAGCCACGAATGAATGTGGGATATATCAAGACTCTGTTTTAATTAAAAAAATCGGTTGTATTTGTGATGTAAATGTACCATCTGGTTTTTCTCCAAATAAAGATGGAATAAACGATATCTTATATATTAGAGGAAATTGTTCAGAAGGAGTGAGACTGTATATTTACGATAGATGGGGACAAAAAGTATTTGAAACAGATGATGTTACAATTGGTTGGGACGGAAAATTCAATGGAAAGGAACTCAATAATGCAGTTTTTTTCTATTATTTAAGTGCGACGAATTCATATGATGGATCAAAAATTGAAAAAAAAGGTAATATCTCTTTAATCAAATAATATGAAATCAATACCCTTTTTATTCTTTTACTTGATTAGTCTTTTTACTTTGAATTTTTCATTCAGTCAGGATATTCATTTTACTCAATACTTCAACAATCCAATGCTATTAAACCCTGCATTAACAGGTAATTATATTGGAGATTGTCGATTTATTAATAGCTATCGAAATCAATGGTATACTATTTCTGAAAATGCTTACTCAACATTTTCAAGTTCATTAGAATTTCCGATTTATCAAAAATATGTCTCCGGTGGAATCAATTTATATAATGATCAAAGTGGTGATTCAAAAATGACAACAACTCAATTTAATTTTTCAATCGCTTCTAAAATTGATTTAGATGATCGAAATGAATTAAGTATAGGTATTCAACCTGGTTGGACGCAACATAAAGCAAATCATGAACTATCTTGGGATGCACAATACAACGGTAAAACATTTGATCAAAATCTGCCATCAAAGGAACTTACAATTCCAAATTCAATTAATTATTTTGATATATCTTCTGGGCTATTTTGGAAATCTTCGGCTACAGATAACCTAAAATTTAAAAGTGGTATAGCTATATCACATTTAAATAGAGCCAACCAAAGTCTAATAAATTTTAAGGATCGACTTTTTGTAAAATATACAGCTCATTTTGAAACAGAAATTAAATTAGGCTCTTATCATAGAACAACTTATATACCATCCTTTGCAATTTGGAAACAAGGAGCAACTTTACAAACAAATATTGGATTTCAAATAAAACAAAGTTATGGACTTGATTCTAAATATACAGGAGTAAATTCAAGTTCATTTTCTTTAATTGGCTTTTTTTATCGTGTAAATGATGCAGCTATTATTTATCTTGCCTATGAACATAAAAAATCGTATTCAGTAGGCATCAGCTATGATTTAAATATTTCAAGATTAAATTTAGCTAGTAATTATCACGGAGGAATTGAATTGTCTTTGAGTTATAAATTCTATAAGCCTAAGAAAATATTGAATCTCTATCAGAACAATAAAAAAATAAATTAACCATTCACTCGCTTCAATCCTACTCGTTTTCTAGCAACAGCATTGGCATATGGGTCATAAGTCTGTGTCATGCTACATCTAATTTTGCTTTTACTCAAAAAAGTTTTGTATTCATTACTACAATATTGGAATCTTCTATCTCAATGATTAATTAAGATATTTTATTTATAAACTCTCGATTTTGTTGCCATTTTTAATACTCTTAAAGCTACATCAATATTGAGTAAATTCGAACCGTCATATACCTAACAACCATTTTAGGAAAGGTCTCTGTAACTAATACATCGGATTTTTTCTATTTCCAATATAAGTTACATCTGACACCCAAACCCACTCTGGTTCAACAATTTGAACATTTTCTATTAGAATATTATGCTTTCTAAATCGATGATGAGAATTCGTTGTGATATGATAACTTCTTTTAGGAGTAATTTACATATGATTTGATCTTAAAATTCAAAAAGAATTTACTATAGAAAATTTCTTTAATTTACACTACAAAACCAAATAAATCAGCCTAAACAAAATTACCTAAACAATGTTATAATTATAGAATACATTGTTTAGGTAATAAATTGTTTTTATGTAAAATTTATTGTGGCTTTAATACTCCAATCGATAAAGTTTCTTTATGAAAACTACCATAATGTATAGGAACCCATGCTAGTACAGCTGTTAAAAAAAATGGAATCGACTTCCCAATTTTTAAAGTAGTTTTTTCATCATGTATAATATATTCATCATTATATTCACAAATCCTAACAGCTGAAATTTTCTTTATTTCTTTTGAATTATTATCATTAATTTTAATAAGTTGTTTTTCAAATCTACCATCTTCGTTATTAAAAATCGCATATTCAAAATTACCTCCTTGGTCTTTATTTTTTAAAGTCTTCATCACTTCTTTATAGCTATTAACATTCTCAAAATCGGTAAATTCAGAGCCATAAGTAACATAAAACAAATTATTTTTACAAATCACATTCAAATCATAAATATCGTGTTTTGAATAAACATACACCCTATCCAAATTATTTGCCCATACTATTTCACCCTCAGTATTTAATTTAAAAGCAGTAACATTACTTTTTTTACAATATCTAGCATAAGTTGTGTTTCCATTTGAGTTCACTCCGGTTGCTACTTCATAATTATACATTTTAGAACAAAATAACACCACGTTTTCATCTTCAACTGCAAACATTTTTTCTATACGGTAATCAATCAATGTCCCTGAATCATTTTTATCTCCTAAATCATTTACAAATAGTTGGGCTAATTCTTTTTTACTGAAACTTGCTAATTGAATTTCATTTTCATTCAAATCGTTTGTATTATTAATAACATAAAAAAATCCGTGAATTTCATTTCCCTTTGCATCTTTATTTAAATCAGAATAAAAACCATAAACTTTCAATTTTTCATCTTTTATAACATATTTATAATCAACAATTTGTACACCTTCTTTTTTTAAATAAAAAGAAGAAATCCCTCCTGTATTTACATTAATAGAAGATAAAACATCGAAAGATTTCTTTTTACCCGAATAATCAATATTCTCGGTAGTTTTTAAAGTTAAATTACCATCTTCTTCTAAATTAATTTTATCACTTGTTCCAAAATAATTAGTTGGTAACACAACTTTACCTGAAGCTATTTTCTCTAAAGAAGAATTGATTTTGAAATAATTAAATACTACATTCTGCTCTTTTGAGGCAATATCATAACCAATAACCAATTCATTCTTAATTAAGTTATTTGATAAAATCATTAGATTTGTTGAATAATTTGAAAAATAATTTTCTTTAGGAAATACAGCTGTACAGACTTTTATTAATTTAGAAATTCTTTTTAAATTACTTGAAAATGTTTCGCAATACAACTCTTCTTTCTGCTCTCTATTTGACAATGAACTCCAAAAGACAAAAATTGCATTATTTAATACGATAACTTTTCCAAATTTTAGCTTTTTATACAGCTCCCTATTCTCTTCATTATCTTTAAATCCTTTTAGATGAATATCACCTGTTTTTACTAAAGTAAATTTATCATAAGCAACAATTAATAATTTGCGTAACTTATTACCATAAATTGAATTATAATCGGATTGTAATACATATATATTCTTATCGTCTGAATTAATTATATTGTTAAAAAAACCGTCTTTTTTGTTATCTGATAGGATTTTCTCAGACCATTTTAACTCTAATTTTTGAGAGAAAACAGTATTGGTTTGAATAATTAATACAGAGATTAATATTAAATTTAGGTAGTTACTTATGATTTTTTTCATTTTAGTTTATTTAATTAATAGTTGAGTAAAACTACTCCTTTTAATTAATTCAGCAATCTATGGGGTGAAATTCATTTTTATTTCGCACAATTCACTCGCTTCAACCCCACCCTCTTTCTTGGAGCATCAACTTCAACAACCTGAACTTCAACATGTTCATGTAAAGAAATAAATTGAGACGGATCAGAAACATAACCATCAGAAAGGTTTGATTTATGAATTAATCCGTTCTCTTTAATTCCAATATTTACAAATGCACCAAAAGCGGTTACATTCGTAACGATACCAGTTAAAATCATTCCTGTTTGTAAATCTTCAATCGATTTAATACGATGATCAAACTCTAATACTTTTGCTTTTTTTCGCGGATCTCTTCCTGGTTTTTTAAGCTCTTTGATAATATCTTCAAACGTAAAACCATCCACATCTGGGAAATCTGCTTTCTTAAGGTCTTTTAGAATTACTTCATTTCCAATTAATTCTGGAACTTTCATTTTTAACTGTTTCGCCATTTTCTCCACAGTCTTGTAATTTTCAGGATGAATGGCTGAATTATCCAATGGATTAACAGCATCTCTCACACGTAAAAAACCGGCAGCTTGTTCATAGGCTTTATCACCTAATCTTTTTACTTTTTTCAGTTCATCTCTTGATTTAATACCTCCATTTTCGCTTCTATAAGCTACGATATTTTCTGCTAATGAAAGTCCTAGCCCTGAAACATAACTTAGTAAATAAGGTGATGCTGTATTTAAATCAACCCCAACAGTGTTTACACAAGAAATAACTACATCATCCAACGCATTTTTCAATAAGGTTTGATTTACTTCATGCTGATATTGTCCAACACCAACCGATTTAGGGTCAATTTTAACTAATTCAGCCAAAGGATCCATTAATCGACGACCAATTGAAACAGAACCTCTTACAGTAACATCAAAATCAGGGAATTCTTTTCTAGCTATTGAACTAGCAGAATAAATAGAAGCTCCATCTTCATTCACAACATACACTTCTAAATCACGGTCAAAATGTACTTTTTTGATCAATGCTTCCGTCTCCCTTCCAGCGGTTCCATCTCCTATTGCAATTGCATCAATCTTGTAAGCCTGAACCAATTGAAACAACTTAGACATTGCTTTTTCTGTTTCTTTTTGAGGGGCGTGAGGATAAATATTGACATTCGTTAAAAGTTCTCCCGATTCATCTAAACAAACTACTTTACAGCCTGATTTAAAACCGGGATCGATTGCTAATATACGTTTAGCCCCCAATGGTGGTGCTAATAATAATTGACGTAAATTCGTTGAAAATATTTTAATTGATTCTTTATCCGCTTTTTCTTTTGCTTCATTGATTATTTCATTCTCCAAAGAAGGACAGATCAATCGCGTATACGATTCTTTACATGCTTCTGCTACTATTTCAGCACACCCATCATTTCCTTTTACAAAAAAGCGTTCCAAACCTTCAATTGCTTCATCTTTAGAAGGCTGAACTTTTAGAGACAATACACCTTCTCTTTCAGCACGAAACAAAGCTAAAAATCGATGAGAGGCTGTTTTATAAAGTGGTTCTGAAAAATCAAAATAATCTCTGTATTTTTCACCTTCTTCTGATTTCCCTTTCATTACTTTTGTAGTAAGAGTTGACTTTCTTTGAAACAAAGTTCTAACTCTTGCTCTTGCTACAGAATTTTCATTTATCCATTCTGAAATAATATCTTTTGCTCCTGAAATAGCCATTTGCTCATCTTCTACCTCTCCTTTAACAAATTTATCAGCCATTGAATATGGATCTCCACCTCTTTGGGACATTATCATTTTTGCTAATGGCTCCAAACCAAGTTTTTTAGCTTTATCTCCTTTGGTTTGACGTTTTTGTTTATATGGCAAGTACAAATCTTCGAGAATAGTTGCATCATAACAATTCTCAATTTTATCTTTTAATTCATTTGTTAATTTACCTTGTTCTTCAATTGAAGAAAGTATTGTTTTTTGTCGTAAACAAATTTCTTCAAACTTTTTTGAAAAATCACGTATTTCAGCAATCTGAAGTTCATCCAATCCTCCCGTCATTTCTTTTCTATATCTTGAAATAAAAGGAACTGTAGCTCCATCAGAAAGTAATTCTAAAGTGTTTTTTATTGATTTTTCTGATATAGAAGTTTGTGATTGAATAAATGAAATGGATGTCATATTTTGCTTATTTGAAATCGTAAATTTAAAGAATAATTTGAAGTTCTTTTTGAAATTAAAAACGACAAATGTTAATTAATAAAAAATGTAAACTTTAGAAGCTTCTAAATTAATATTTTATACTAATTTTACACTTCGTTTTATAATAGAACTAACTGTAAATCATTAATTAAAACATAATTAACTCTATTATAATTAGATACTAAATTTATTCGAAAAACTATGTTTAAAATAATATTATTTGTAACTGCTATTTTCATTACATTCTTTAGCTTTTCACAAGATCCTACATCTAAATTCACAGCTTCAACTTATACTGCTTGTGTTGGAGAAGAAATTACTTTTACAAGTACATCAATCGTAGGGGGAGCTCCAATTGTTAGTTGGACTTGGAATTTTGATTATGGATATTCTGGTACAGGTGCCACAACAAAATTTAGTTTTCCAGTTGCTCATACGTATAATATTTTATTGATTATAACTGATCAAAATGGAAAAACAGATAAAAACCCTCAATCAGTTGCTATTACAATCAATCCAAACCCAAATGCACAATTTTTAATAAACGCTAATAACTGTACTCTACCTGTAAACGCTAGTTACACCAATCAATCTGATGTAGGAAGTAATTTTACCTATAATTGGAAATTAGCAAATAATACAACATCTACTCTTTTTACTCCTCCATCTGAAACCTATGCTACTGCAGGAAATTACACCATCGATTTAACAGTTACCAATTCAACAACAAAATGTGCTTCTACTGTAAGTAAAACAATAGCAGCCTCTAATTTCGCAGCGAAATTTAATATGCCTGACTCAATTTGTATTAGTACAATAGCAAATTTCACAGACCAATCTTCAGCCGGAGCAAATAACTGGCTATGGAAAATTGGCAATTTAAACAGTTTGGTAATTCAAAACCCTAGTCAATTTTTTAATCTTGCAGGAACTTATCCTATAAAATTAGTCGCTAAAAATACAGTTAGTGGCTGTAAAGATTCGATCACAAAAAACCTAGTAGTAGTTCCTCTACCTAAACCTTCATTTACAGCAGCAGTCAGAAGTGGTTGCGTCGATTTGAATGTTACATTTACGAATACAACCGTTGGTGGTTCAAATTTCATTTGGGATTTCGGAGATGGTTCCCCCTTATACAATGAAGCTACACTTCATGAAAATCCAGTTCACAAATACACTACAAATGGTTTTTTCACAGTTAAATTGACTGGTACTGGGAAAAATGGTTGTTCGCATGATACTATTCGTTTTAATTATGTACACACGGCTCCTCCTGTTGCTCTTTTTGGTGCTTCTACAAAAAGTGGTTGTACCGCTTTAAACGTAACACTTTTTGACCTTTCAAATTCTATAAACCCTGCTTCAGATCCAATTAGCTCATGGGATTGGGATTTTGGAGATGGTACTACTTCAACAGTTCAATTTCCTTCACATACATTTACAACAGGTAAATACCCTGTAAAATTAAAAATTAAAACCCTTTCTGGATGTGAAGCAACTTCGTTAATTGATACGATAAGAGTTGGAGAAATCGATTTGGTTGATTTTTCAAATGCTCCTAAAATAATCTGTGGCCATAGTGAATCTGTTGCATTTACAAATTTAACTGTAATCTCTAAACCATACCTTCCTTATGAGGTAACCTATGATTGGAAGTTTGGTGATCCTAATGGACAAGGAACATCTGCATTAAAAGACCCTACATACAGTTATCCTGCAGATACCGGATATATGAAAGTAACTTTAAAAGTTAATTTTCGAGGATGTGAACAAACTAAAATTATTGATAGCGCCGTTTTTGTAAAACCTGCAATCGCCCAATTTATGGCCTCAAAAGTTTGTAATCCTGCAAATTTCCCTGTTAACATTCCTGCAACAGATAATGCAATTCTAGGAAGACAAGGAGACGATATTAAAATGATATGGAAATGGGGAGACCCTCTAAATTCTTCAGCTACTATTACTTCTAATTCGTATGATCACTCATCATTCTCTGGAAATAGTAGTTTTAACTATCCCGATTATGGAACCTATAGAATATGGCAAGTAGTACAAAATTTCACAACAGGTTGTCTAGATAGTATTTTCAAAGATATAACCATTTCAAAAGTAATTCCAGACTTTACACTTTCTGCTGCAGCAATTTGTAAAAATGGAACTGTAACAATGACAGGAAATTCGACTTCGATGCCTGCCTCTGGTTTCCCTATTGTTAGCTACATTTATGATATGGGGGACGGTAACAATACGCTCGGAAACGGAATCCCAAACGTTAGTTATAAATATACCTCTTCTAGTACTTTCCCAGTAACGATGACCGCTACTAATAATGTTCAATGTTCTGCAACCAAAACTTTACCTTTAATAGTTTATGAATTACCTGCTGCAAATATAAAATACCCTGTAGACACTTGTGGTCCTGCTTTGGTTATTTTTAAAAACACATCAAAAGCTGTAGGAAATGGTTTTCCTACATTTTCAAGTTTTAAATGGATAATGCCTAGAGGTACAGGAACTCAAACAACAAATTCAATTAATGCAACAACACAATTTAATTTCACCAATTCCGGAAACTATAGAGATTCAATTAAATTAATAGCTACTGATGGATTTGGATGTATTTCAGATACTATTACCAAATTCATAAATGTATCAAAACCAACTGCCCAATTTTCAATAACCCCAATAATATGCAACAAAACATCTATCTCTCCTGTCAATTTAAGTTCAGGAAATAATACATATAAATGGTACATTGACAATATAGTTAGTCCTTCTTCAAATTTTTTATTCACTGAAAATAGTAACGCTCCAAACAACAAAGTAGATCATACAATCAAATTAGTTGCTACTGATATTCATGGTTGCAAGGATAGTATAAATAATCCTTTAACAATTTCATTACCTAAAGCTGACTTTAAACCTAGTTTTACTGGTGCAGCAACAAATAGTGACAAAGTTTTCTCTTGTCCTCCTGTATTTGCTACAATGACGAACAATTCTAAATACATAGGATCTACTCCAAGTTACAATTGGGTCTTTGGTGATGGAAAAGTATCGGCTCTTGTAGCTCCACAAAACGTTTACATTTATGCAAATACATATACTGCTTCTCTTAACATGATTGATCAATATGGCTGTAAAGATGATACGATATTAGTTGATTATTTAACAATTGGCGGTCCAAGTACAAAAATTAAATTTGATTCTATAGGAACAATATGTGACAACTTATTTCACTTTGATACATTAAACTCTAAATCAATTGATCATTTAATTTGGAATTTTGGTGATGGTTCTTCATCATCAGTTACGCCAATTGAACATGATTACCCTTTAGCAGGAACGTACACACCTACTCTGACAATTTATGATATAAACAATTGTACAGTTGACTATCCAATGACCGCATTTTCTGTTCCAAATGAAACACATGCGCATTATACAATTACTCCAAATGAAGGAAAAACAGGTGAAGCGGTAGTTTTTGATGATCAATCTATTTTCACAGCTCCTATTATTAGCTGGTATTGGAAATTTGGTGATTTTGATAGCACAACACAATCAAACTCTTCAGATGCAAATGTTAATTTCACCTATAATTTCCCATACATCTATCAAACATCTTTAACCGTTATTGATACAAATGGATGCGTAAGTACGTTGAAAATTCCTATCAATGTGAAAGGAGATTTCTCCGTGGCAAATGTTTTCACTCCAAATGGTGACGGAATTAATGATGTTTTCACTTTTTTCCATGATTTATTTAAAACTTTCGATATCACAATCGTTAATCGTTGGGATAACGTAGTATATGAAAAGACAAATTCAACTGGAATTATTATTTGGGATGGTCAAAACATGAACAAAGAGCAATGTGCTGAAGGCGTATATTTTTATATCATCAAAGGAACATTAATGGATGGAACTCCTATTGATAAAGTCGGATTTATCACGAAAATTTAATATTCTAAACAATTGAATTGTTAATCTTACTTAAATAATTAGAGAACTCAAATGATATATTCTAATTTTGTTGACTAAAATAGTAGTAATGAAGTTTAGTATAATCATTCTCCTTTTTATTTTAACATTAAGTTTAAAATTTGAAGAGAAGTATTTTGAAACAGGTAAAGCTTGTTTTTACTCAAGTAAATTTAACGGTAGAAGAACAAGTTCAGGTGAAGTTTTTTCGCAAGAAAATTTAACTGCAGCTCATAAAACATTGGCTCTTGGAACATTTGTAAAAGTAACCAATTTATCAAATGACTCTTCAATTGTTGTAAAAGTAAATGATCGTTTACATAAATCTTCTGGGCATGTAATTGATGTCAGTTTAAAAGCAGCAAATCATTTAAATTTTGTCCGAAATGGAAGTGCAAAAGTTAAGGTAGAATTGGTCGCTAATTCCAAATAGTTTAGTAACTTTAATAAAAACTATCATAATGAAAAAAATAACTTTTATAGCAGGATTGTTTTTATTAGCATCTTGTTCTCAAAAAACGGTTGAACCGGTTACAACTAAAGAAACGAAAGTAGCTACAGCTGAAGAAATTGCTCAAGGAAAATTATTATACGCTGCAAACTGCGTTCAATGCCATAAATCTTTTGCTCCTTCTGAATTTACAGAAAAACAATGGAGACATGAAGTTCCACCGATGGCAAAAAAAGCAAAAATTGACGCTACAAAAGAAAGTTTGATTTTAGCTTACGTTTTAGCTGGAGCTAAAAAATAAAATGCTTCGCTCACAATTTATTAAAACTATTTCTGGAGGTGTTATGACAGTAGGATCAATAGGTGCACTAAATATTTTTCTGGATACAAAAGAAAAATTTGAAAAAAAAATGCCGGTTCTATTTGTAGGTCACGGCTCTCCGATGAATGCTATTGAAACCAATGAATTTTCTACCTATTGGAAAAAATTAGCTTCAGAAATTGAAAAACCGAAAGCAGTACTTTGTATTTCAGCGCACTGGCTAACAAGAGGTACATTTGTTACTGCAATGGATTTTCCAAAAACAATTCATGATTTTGGTGGATTTCCTCGTGAATTAAGTGAAGCTGTTTATCCTGCTCCTGGAGATCCCGCTCTTGCTTTAGAAACTTCAAAATTAATCACTTCTACTTCTGTAGGATTAGATCATGATTGGGGATTGGATCATGGAACTTGGTCAATAGTAAAACAAATGTATCCCGAAGCTGATATTCCAGTTCTTCAATTAAGTATTGATTACAATAAACCGGGTAATTACCATTATGAACTAGCAAAAGAAATTAGTGAACTTCGAAAAAAAGGAGTCCTAATAATCGGAAGCGGAAATATGGTTCATAATCTAGGCAAAATTGCTTGGGATAAAATGAATACTCCTAATTATGGATTCGATTGGGCGATTGAGATGAATGATATTTTCAAAAAGAAAATTGAAAGCAACGATCATCAAGCGTTAATTCAATATGAAAAGTTGAGTTCTTCTGCTCTTTTAGCAATCCCTACACCAGATCATTATTATCCATTATTATACACACTCGGACTTCAAGAAAAAGACGATTCTATTCAATTTTTCAATGACAAATTGGTTGCTGGTTCTTTGACTATGACTTCAGTTAAAATAGGCTAAAACTGTCACATTATGTTTTCTAAATTAATTATAGTAGATACGTCAACTGTTCTAGCTGGACCATCGGTCGGTACATTTTTCGCTGAACTTGGGGCAACTGTTATCAAAGTTGAAAACGCATCTAATTATGATGTTACTAGAACTTGGAAACTGCCATCAGAAGATAAAAATTCTCCCATTTCAGCTTACTTTTCGAGTGTAAATTATGGAAAAAAATACATCCAATTAAATTTAAAGGATGCACACGATTTAAAACAGTTCAAAGAATTAATTAAAGTAGCAGATATTTTAATTTCGAACTTCAAAAATGGAGATGAAGAAAAACTAGGTATCGAAGACGCTACTTTAAGAAGATGTAATCCAGGACTAATTATTGGTAAAATAAATGGTTTTGGAAAAGACAGCGATCGTGTTGCGTATGATTTAATACTTCAGGCTGAAACAGGTTTTATGTCAATGAATGGAACTCCTGAAAGCGGTCCAGTAAAAATGCCTGTCGCTTTGATTGATGTATTAGCTGCTCATCACTTAAAAGAAGGATTACTAATCGCTTTATTGAAATTAAAAACGACAGGTAAAGCTTCAACTGTAAGCGTTTCACTCTATGATGCTGCAGTAGCTAGTTTGGTAAATCAAGCTTCCAATTATTTGATGAACAATCACATCCCTCAACGTATTGGAAGCTTACATCCAAACATCGCTCCTTACGGTGAGTTATTTGAAACAAAAGAAAAAGACCTCATCACATTCGCTATAGGAAGTGATACTCATTTTAAAAAACTGTGTAATTACTTATCTTTAAGTCAATTACCAGAAAACTCAAAATTCAATAACAATCAATCAAGAGTTGTAAATAGAACTGAACTTCAAGAAATTCTTCAAGAGAAAATAAAAGATCTTTCAACAGAAGCTATTTTGACTGAAATGCTCAAACAAAATGTTCCTGCTGGAAAAGTGAAAAATTTAGCGGAAGTATTTGAAAACAAAGATTTACAAAAATCTATTTTAGAAGAAGATAATTTAGGCTATAAAACCAAACGTGTCTCATCTATCGCTTTTAAATGGGAATAGAAATTCGCTCTCCAAAAACAGATCAAGAATGGCTTGATTATTATGATTTACGTTATAGAGTTTTACGAAAGCCTTTAATTAAACCAAGAGGAAGCGAAAAAAATGAAGGGGACAGTTCGGGTGAACATTTTGCTTTCTATGAAAACCAGGTATTAAAAGCAATTGCTCGATTGGATATTATTGAACCTACTATTTGTCAAGTTCGCTTCGTTGCAGTTGACTCCGAAATACAAGGAAAAGGATATGGTAAACTTTTAATGCAAGCCATTGAAGAAAAAGCCATCAAAAACGGAAATAAAAAAATGATTCTTCACGCAAGAGATTACGCTGTTGAATTTTATAAAAAACTGAATTACAAACTAATAGGAGAGTCTTATAAATTATTTGATGTACTTCAGCATTATTTGATGGAGAAGGAGTTTTAACTATAAAAAATCAATTCTTTACCTTTCTCAAGCGCTCTTCGACTTTCTTTGTCAATACATTAAAAAACAATTTCGCATCTTTTTCATTTAACTTTCTACCAAAACGAATCGTTTTTCCTAGGTAATCAAATTCTAAACGCTCCCCTCCTCTTACCCAAGGAGAAGTTTCCCAAACCGCTTGAAGTGAATTTTCTTTTGGTTGGTACATTCTAATTTTCTTGATATTTTCTAAATAATAAGGAGTAGATTTTCCGAATTGTTTAATTGAACGTTTGTAAAAAAGGGCAGCTTCGTTTACTTTAACCAATTCTTTCCCCCATAAAATCCAGAAAAAAGATCTCCCTACTTTAGATGCATAATACACCCAAAAAGAAAGAAAGACAACTATGATGATGTTTTCTTGATCTGTCATTTTATGCGTCAATGTATACCAAATTGTTGTTAATCCGATTACTAACCACATTGCGCACCAAGCTCCCATCAAACCTTTTATCCACGTTTCAGACGTTGGGTAAATAACAAATGTTGATTTCTCCTTATCCTCAACAAAACTAATACGTTCTCCAATCCATTTCATAGCGCAAAAGTAGTAAAAGTCTTTGTTTAGACAT
>CANCEQ010000016.1 GCA_947375085.1 Flavobacteriales bacterium | reverse complement strand
GCTCCATACGGTGAGTTAAATGAAAATAAACTTGGTTCTGGTTCAGGATAACTGATTCCTGAAGTTGGACACATTAATGTTCTACTAAAATGACGAGATTCTCCAGTTTCAAAATCCATAACAATCATCGCTTTACTTCCGTGTTTCATGGAAGTAATAACCGAGTCATAAATTCTTTTTTTATCGTCTTTCGAAATTAATAAACGGTCAATAACAATTTCAATATCATGGACTTTATAACGATCGAGTTTCATTCCTCGTTCGATATCCATTAATTCACCATTTACTCGAACCTTAGTAAATCCCATTTTAAGAATTTGTTCAAATAATTCGCGGTAATGTCCTTTACGACCTTTGATTTTTGGCGCTAATAATATGATTTTTTTTCCTTCGTAATTTTGAATAATTAAATCAACTATTTGATCATCAGAATATTTTACCATTTGCTCACCAGAAACATAGGAATAAGCAATCCCGATACGAGCAAATAACAAACGAAGAAAATCGTAGACTTCTGTTATGGTTCCAACTGTTGATCTAGGACTTTTAGATACTGTTTTTTGTTCAATAGAAATAACAGGGCTTAAACCATCAATTTTGTCGACATCTGGTCGTTCAAGTCCGCCTAGAAATTGTCTTGCATAAGAAGAAAAAGTCTCAATATATCGTCTTTGTCCTTCGGCAAAAATTGTATCAAATGCAAGGGATGATTTTCCACTACCACTTAAACCTGTAAAAACGACTAATTTATTTCTCGGTATTTTAAGGTCAATATCTTTTAAATTATGCTCTTTCGCACCAAATATTTCAATTGCACCGTGTTCAAATAAATCGTTTGAATTTTCCATCAGGAATATTTATGATATGGTTTTAAATTTTCTGAGTGGGAAGGTACTAAAATTTTATAAGATTTGTTTTTAACGGTCAAATGATTTCCTTTAATCCAAGGATTTAATTTCGTAATTATTTTATAATTGAATCCTTTATCGATAGCCCACTTGGCAATGTTTTCAATTGTGTTCCTTACAATAATAGCTTTTGTTTTAAATGGTTTATATAATTCCATTTTTTTTGTATCAAAACCATATAAATCAGGATGTTCAAAAATTAATTTAACCGCTAGTATTCTAAATGCGTAACGTCCAGTTTCACTATTCATATCCGTATCAAAATAATGATTGGTTCCTTGCCAACGCATATCGGATCTAACTCCACCAATACCTCTATTATATGATGCAGCCGTAAGTAACCAATCCTTAAGTGTATCTTGTGCAAATCTTAAATATCCACAAGCAGCCCTGGTACTTTTTTCAATATTTAATCGTTCATCTACTTCATTTGACATTTCTAAATCAAATTCTTTTGCAGTGAAAGGCATGAATTGCCAAAATCCTTGCGCTCCAACAGGACTTGAAGCTTGTGCTAATCCACTTTCTATAACTGCCAAATATTTAAAATCGTCTGGTATATTTTCTTCTTTTAAAATTCGTTCAATTTGAGGGAAATAGCGGTGAGCTCTTTTTAAAGATAAAACAGTTGAACTTTGAAAATAGGCATTTACTAAAACTTCACGATCTAGTTTTTCTCTTACATCTTCATCAGTTAAAAGAATTTTTTGATTGCAAAAAGTAATTTCTGTTGGAAGATGAGGTAGTGTAAAATGAATTGGTGAGGAGATAATTTTTTCCGATTTTTCTTTTACATCTTTATCTGAGCAAGAAAACAAGATAAAAATAAAAGTGAAAGTAATTAAACCAAATTGAGAATAATTATTTTGTTTCATCTTCAATTTCCTTATTTATTTTTTTTGGTTCCTTATATATTATTGTGTTTCTATATAAAAAAGCAAATACAAGCAAAAAGAATGAAACAGAAAGTGCAATAGGTAGAATAATGTCATGTTTTAACAAATCAACCATTGAAATTGCTAAAACGCATGAAATTAGTCCAATTGCAGTAAAAATATACCACACAGTTTTATCTTTGTAACCAGCATATACTAAATGGTGTGTTGTATGATCTTTTCCTCCAACCATTGGAGATTGACCTTTTTTCAAACGATTTATGACAACAGTAAATGTATCTGCTGCAGCAGGAGTAAAAGCTATTAATGTGATTACAATTCCTAGCCACGATGAATGAGAAGATTGTGGACCAACATTCCATAAAAATTTAATCGAAAAAAATGCAACAAAAAGTCCAATAAATTGGCTACCTGCGTCTCCCATAAAAAGTTTAGAAGGATTGATATTGTATTTTAGAAAACCTAGAATTGCTCCAATCATTGCAACTAAACTAATGGTCCAAATGTGAGACTCTGAATTAAATATTGAATTTCCAAAAATAATCCAACTTGAAAACAAACAAGCTATAAGAATAAAAAATACAGTAGTCCCTGTAATACCATCCATATTATCTAGCATGTTCAGTGAGTTCATAATCCCAATTACCCAGATAATAGTAATGGCACCATCGATATAGGGATTGTGAAACAAATCGAGTGTTGTACCTGTCCAAATAAAAACAATTCCACATAAAATTTGTATTCCAAGTTTTGCAAATGGACGAGTATTGTAAGCATCATCTGCTAATCCCATTAAAAAAGCAATTGATCCTGATAAAACCAATCCTACAAATTGGAAATCGTGAAAAATATTTTTTTCGTAGTAAATGATAGAATAAACAATAGAAGAAAAGAGAAAAACAATAAAAAAACTAACTCCTCCCAAGGATGGCTTAGATTCATTACTCCAACGAATAACCACATCATTGTTATTTCTTATACCTAAAGATTTTGAGAAACGAAGCAAAACTTCATTACAACTTATTGAAAGTAATATACCTCCCAAACAAAATCCAATTAATTCTAATATTTTGTGTAGCACCTAATTAATATTCAAATTCTGTTACAAATGTAGCAAAATCTAAACCTTTCTGATCTTTTTCTGAAATTATTGGTTCTGAAACTTTCCAATCTATATTTAATAATGGGTCATTCCATTGTATAGTTCGTTCAGAAACAGGGGAATAGTAGTTTGTACATTTGTAATTAAAAATAGTGTTTTCTTCTAGTGCGACAAATCCATGAGCGAATCCTGGAGGAATCCAAAATTGTTTCTTATTTTCTGCTGAAAGTTCAACTAGTTGATATTGTCCGTAAGTAGCTGATTTTTTTCTAATGTCTACAGCCACATCTAGAGCTCTTCCAGAAACTACTCTTACTAATTTACCTTGCGCATGAGGAGGAATTTGGAAGTGTAAACCTCTTAAAACATTTTTTTTTGAAATGGATTCATTATCTTGGACAAATTCAACTTCTACACCAATTTCTTCTTTAAATTTTTGAAAGTTAAAGGTTTCAAAAAACACACCTCTTGCATCTTCGAAAACTCGAGGTTCTAGAATGTATAATCCTTCAATATACGATTTTGTTAAAACCATCTTCTTAAAAATCTAATAATTCCAAATCTATTCAATAAACGTACGATTGGGCTTTTAGAAGGTTTTTCTAGAAAATAGCCTTCATCACCATAACCACCATATGAACCATAACTACCATATGAACCATATCCATATCCATAAGTATATCCATATCCATACCCATAACCGTATGAACCACCTTTTCTGGTTGATTTTACACCATTTAAAATAACATTCAACGATTTTAATTGCTGCATTTCAAAAAGATCATTTATTTTACCTATAAAGGTTCTTTTGGAGTAATGTGATTTAAAAACATATATTGGAATATCCGAATCTGTAAGATTTTTGATTCCATCGGAAACAAGACCAACGGGTGGATTGTCTATTACAATAATATCATAGATAGCTTTTAATTCTTCTAATTTTTCTTTGAAACTTTCGCTAATAATTAATTCCGATGGATTCGGAGGAATCGGTCCAGCAGTTATGAAATCTAATGTTTCTATTTGAGATTTTTGAACGCATTCAGCAATAGAATATTGGTTGATAATTAGACCACTCATTCCTTTGTCATTTTCAACATTAAAACCTAAATGAATTTTCGGTTTTCTTAAATCTAAATCAATTAAAATAGTTTTCTTTCCTGACATTGCAAGTATTCCGGCCAAGTTAAGCGCAACAAATGTTTTTCCTTCTCCTGAAATAGAAGATGTAATAGCGATAGTTTGGTAACTTGATTTAATGTAATTTAAATTTGTACGAATATTTCTAAATGCCTCAGATAATTGCGATTTAGGAAAATCATATGCTAATAATTGGGAATATTGCATGTCATTTTTAACTAGAGGAACACCTCCCAGAGTGGTAACATGTTCAGGAAGTAATCTATTTAAGTCGTCTAATAAATTAATTTCATTAAAGGTAAGATATTTAAATACCAATATCCCAAGTCCAATAATCAGTCCAATTGATAAAAATGCTAAATAAATGAATGAACTGTCTGGAGACATAGGTAACTCACTTATTGTAGGATAACTCAATATTTTATTATTCGTTGTAAATCCGGCATCCGAAATTGAATATTTGTATTTGTTTTCTGTTAGCATATTGTAAAATCCTTCATTTAATTCTTGAATTCTTTTTAGTTTTCCATATTCAATTTTCTTTTCGGGTATCCCTTTTATTTTATATTGAGCTGATATTATTTTCAGTCGAATGTTATGAATTTCTTCGTTTAATCTTTCATCTATTACATTTAAACTTTTAATTATTGAATAGGATTTTAACATTATTTTTTTAGTTAAAACCTTAACTCCCGAATGTTCTTCAGTAACATTATATAGTAAACTTTCTTTTTGTTCTAAAAGTTTGAGAAGTTCTTCAACTTTTTTGGTAATAATAACATCATAATTTTCGCCTAACATTTCAGGTAGAAGTTTATAAATTTCAAGTCGATTTGGGTCTGTTTTTAATTTTGAGATGACAGTTTGTATGATATTTTTTTCTTCTTCTAATTTTAAAATTTCTTCATCCAATTTTGAAATTTCTGAATACATTGAAGTTTCGAAAGAAGTAGGATCCATAAAATTCGAATTATTTTGAATAATTGCAAGACTGTCTTGCGAAATTGATAAATTATTGGATAATGATTCTAACTGTTCATCAATAAATTTTAAAACATTCTCATCCCCTTTTCTTTTGTTTTTTTCATCATAACTTAAAAAATTGGTTGCAACAGCAAGTGAAATATCACGACATAATTTAGGATGTAACCCAGCATAAGCAATCATAATTGTTTTTGCAGCTAAATCAATTGGGATAATTTTTAAACCTGGTAATAGTTTATTACTTAGATTTACTAAATTATTAAATTGAAAGTATATTTGATTTTGTTCTGAGGCTTTTTTTAAATCAAAAATATTATTTGCTTGAATAACAACATCAAAATGTTCATTTATAAAATGTTGGTTTAATTTTCCTTTAGCACCAAATTTCAAACCATTTATAGAATAGTCTAAATAAATCGTATTGTTTTTATCAACAGTTAATACAATTGGTAAATCAACAAGAGAAGAATCTTTCAGAAGAAATGGTTGAACATGAAAATCTCCTGTTTTATATTTATCTTCAGTTAAAACGGATCCTTTAGAGAAGTAACTTATAGGGTAGTTTAATGATTTAATTGCTTCAATAAATAGAACTTGCGAGTTTAATATGGCTATTTCAGGAGATAGATCAGAAACATCATTTTTATTTAGACCCTCAATTTCCATTACTTCTTTTGCTCGGTCATTTCTTTCAAGTTGAATTACCATACTTGACTCAAAAACAGGCTTAGTATATCTAAGATAGAAGTATGAGAAAGCTCCAAATACAAGCATAAAAAGAACAGGAGTCCACCAATGTCTTTTTAAAACTGTGAATAGAATTTGAACATCAAATTCTTTGTTAACAATTTTTGATTTTTCTTTCAAAACTTAATATTTTTTAATTAGTGTATATACTACTGCAAAAGTCGACATTAAACTTAGGATAGGTGCTAATTCTGAAATTGCACCTTGAATAAGTCTCGTTCTGGGTTCGATATAGATATAATCATCACCTTGAATAATCATATCAGCATATTTTAAACCGTCAATTGTCGAAATATCGATTAAATAAATTTCTCTCTTTCCTTTCACTTTTCGCATAACTTTCACAAGTCTAGCATTCCCTCCGGTGTGAATACCTCCTGTTATTGCTAATACTTCTAATAGAGTTGTATTAGGGTTTGTCAGATTCACAATAGACGCAGAGTTGCCATTTCCCGAGAATACAATACATCTTCGATTGGTAACTCTTAGTTGAACAAATGGCTCTTGATATTGATCTTTAAATAATGATTCTAGAGTGTCTTCACATTGTTGAATTGTTAACCCAACTAATTTAAGTTCACCTAGCACTGGTACATCGATTGTACTATCTAATTTCACTATAAATTCTCTAGCGTAATTGTTAGAGCTAACAATACCGTTTGTATTTGCAGCCCCGGCACTTCCTCTTGCAGATCCTTCAACTGCCGTTTGGGTTAATCCTTCAATTAAATTTTTTCCCCCATTTGTGTTTAAATCGAATGAAATTTTATCACCTACAGCAATTTTATATTCTTCATATGGATAAAGGGGAACAGAATCGTATTTAAAAGATCCATCTTTTGGAGTTTTAAACATCATTTCACGGTTGATAATACAACTGTTTAATGAAAGAAGTAAAAAAGAAATTCCAAAAAGAAATTTATATTTAAAAAAAGTCATTAATTATTTCGTTTTTTATTCAATAAAAATTGATAATATTCATCCATATTATGCACCAAAGTAGTATAGTGAAATTTGTTTTTAACGTAATCCCATCCTTTTTCAGATATTGATTTTCGTAACATTTCATCTTCTATCAAAAGTAATAATTTTTCAGTGAACAAAGATACATTATTTTTAGGAACTACATATCCTGTTTGGCCTTCTAAAAGAATATCTTTTACTCCACCAACATCCGTTGTAACTATGGGTAGCCCTCCAGCTTGTGCTTCTATTAAGCTTACTGGAGTACCTTCATTATCAGAAGTTAAACAAATCACATCCATACCAGCATTAAAAGGGCCTATATCTAAAATCCAAGAAGTCATTACAATTATCTTGCCGAATTTTTCATTTAATTCATTCACTCTTTTTTCTATATTCGGACGTTCATCCCCATCACCTACGATGAAAAATTTTACTTTTTTCGTAGTTTCATTTTTGATTTGCTCAACTACATTTAAAAACAAGGTGTGATTTTTAATTGCCGCTAATCGACCGACGATAGCAACAGCAATTTCATCTTCTTCAATACCAAATTGCAATCTTGTTTTTACTCGATTTTCTACTTTGTTTAAATGGAATTTTTCTAAATCAAATCCTAATGGGATTACTTTAATTTTAGAGGCTGGACATATTTTATGAATTTCAGAGAGTTCCCTTTTTTGTATATCTGAAATGGCAATTATCCCATCCGACTTTTTAGCTAATCGTCGTTCAATTGTTTTGAAGATGAAAGTTTTAATTTTCCCGAAATAAGAATGAAACACATGTCCATGAAATGTGTGAACTACAACTGGTACCTTACAAGCAAATGCTGCTTTTCGTCCAAGGGCTCCTGCTTTTGCAGCATGTGTATGTACAATGTCAGGTTTGAATTCTTGAATTATTTGTTTAATTTTTTTATAGGCAGCTCGATCGCTTTTGAAACTTGGTATTCGCTGCATTTCATTTATGAGCAAAGGATTGATACCATATTCTTCTAAAATATGTAGAGAATCCGACTCACCTTCTTCATGCGTTCCACCGATTAATAATGTTTCATATTTGTCATCCATAAAGCGTGTTAAAAAGGTCGCATTGTATGTTGGACCTCCAATGTTAAAACGGTTTATGATTCTCAGAACTTTTGGCATTTTATTTTACTTTGTTGTTTGTTTTATTCTTGATAAATTTGTTTTGAGTTAGGAGTGTTTAAAAGTTTTCGTTTTAATTTCCCTATGTACTCCAAATATTTGTGAATTTTATCAAAAAATAATCGTGAAGATACTAAGTTCCTTTTTAATTTTAAATATATTCTTTCTTCAATTTTCGTTCGCTCAAAATTCGTTGCAAGAAGCTGTTGATAATTTTAAAAATTATTCTGCTTTTTCAAATGCTTCAATTTCTTTTTGTGCCATTGATTTATCAAATGGTTCAACTATTGCGGAGTTAAATAAAAACCTTTCTATCCAACCTGCATCAACTGTAAAATTGTTCTCTACAGCTACTGCAATTGAAGTTTTAGGGTCTGATTATAAGGCTTCTACTCGATTTTATATAGAAGGTCAAATTGATTCATTAGGAGTACTTAACGGGAATTTATGGATTAGAGGAGGAGGCGATGCTTCTTTGGGGAGTAAATATTTTAATGAAGAAGGAAAAGAAGATCAATTTCTTAAAAATTGGATCGATACGTTAAAAAGTAGAGGTATAAAATCGATAAACGGATTTGTCATTTCAGATGCTTCTGAATTCGGGTACAATGGGATACCAGAGGGATGGAATTGGTCGGATATGGGGAATTATTATGGTGCAGGACCTTCAGGGCTAGTATTGTATGATAACATGTTACGTTATACTTTCAAAACAGGAAGTTACGTTGGAGCAAAAACGGAGTTGCTTTCAATAAGTCCTGAAATACCAAATTTCCAATTTCATAATTACATCACTTCTTCTAAAAAAGCAGGTGATAATTCGTTTATTTTTGGCGCACCTTATTCGTTAGATCGATTTGGAAATGGAACTTTACCAGTTAATTCAAAAGCTTTTGTCGTTAAAGGAAGTTTACCTGATCCAGAATTTCAAATGGGATATGAATTTGAAAAAGCATTAAAAAGCAATGGTGTTTTGGTTCAAAAAGGGTTTAAAACTGCTAGACAGATGGATAATGAAGAGTTTATACGATATAACGATAAATTCAAATTGATTTATACGCATTACGGTGAATCCGTTTTATCTATCGCAACTCATACGAATATGAAATCAGTTAATTTATTTGCAGAGGAACTTTTATGTTTATCAGGCTATAAATTAAATGGTTACGGTAGTACCGAAAAGTCGTTAAAACAACTTGAGAAATTTTGGAGTAAAAAAATAGATTTTACAGGATTGTATATTAAAGATGGAAGTGGATTATCACGATCTAATGCGATCAGTTCAAAGCATTTTTGTATTTTGTTACAAGAGATGTATAAATCACCTAATTATAAAGATTACCTTTCTACTTTACCATTAGCAGGCTGTTCAGGAACGCTTTCAGGTGTTTGTAAAAATCAAATGGGACATGGGAAAATTAGAGCGAAAAGTGGAACGATGAATAGAGTAAAAGCTTATGCAGGTTATGTTGATTCTGATTCAGGAAAAAAAATTGCTTTTGCTATAATTGTAAATAATTTTAATTGTTCATCTTCTTCAGTAGTGGATCAAATGGAAAAGGTGTTCAATGTAATGGCAGTATATTAAAATTTAAATTAAAAAAATGGCATATATTTTAACTTGTAGAGGAAATGAACCTAAATTAGGAGAGGATTGTTTTATAGCTCCAAATGCTACATTAGTCGGAGATATTATAGCAGGAGATCAATGTTCATTTTGGTTTAATGCAGTAGTTCGTGGTGATGTGAATTCTATTCGAATGGGCAATAAAGTGAATATTCAAGATGGAGCTGTAATTCATGCTACCTATGAAAAAACGAAAGTTGAACTTGGAAACAATGTCTCAATTGGACACAATGCCTTAGTTCACGGTTGTACGATTGAAGATAATGTCTTAGTTGGTATGGGAGCAATTGTAATGGATAATTGTTATATTGAATCAAATTGTATAATTGCTGCTGGGGCAGTTCTTTTAGAGGGCACTAGAGTGGAAAGCGGAAGTGTATATGCCGGAGTTCCCGCTAAAAAAGTAAAGGATTTAAGTAAAGAATTGTTTGAAGGGGAAGTTCAAAGAATTGCAAATAATTATGTGATGTATTCAAGTTGGTTCAAATAAGTTTAACTGTGTAAGTTGTTATGAAAGAGATTGAAACAAAAGAAGATGTTAAAAAGTTAGTCGATGTTTTTTACGGAAAAGTATTGAAAGATAATATGTTGTCCCCCTTTTTTAAGCATTTAAATCTTGAAGTTCATTTACCGAAAATGGTCCAGTTTTGGTCGTTTGTATTATTAGATGAAGCAGGTTACACTACGAATGTGGTAGAAAAACACATGAGAATGCCTCTGGAGAAAACGCATTTTGACCAATGGTTGAAATTATTTAATGAAACGATAGATGAATTATTTATCGGAGAAAAAGTTGAATTAGCAAAGCAAAGAGCTTTCACAATCGCTTGGACAACTGAACATAAATTAAAGCAAAATTAGAGTTGATTAACCTAAATCTTTACTTCAATTAAATTTTATTGCTTTAACGGGATTTACCCTTGTTATAACAAAGCTAGGTATGATTAATGCAAGAACGCAAGTTACTAATGTTCCAACATTTAAAAACAACCAATGCCAAAAATTCAATTCGATTGGTACTTTACTTAGAAAGAACCTTGATTTTTGCTTACTTTTCATCAAGGAAAAGTAAGAGATTGATAACCTTATTATGAATTAAAAGTTTAAATTATAGTTGTTAATCGATTTAGAAATATTTTGCTCCCCACAACATTCGGGTTTGATCCCTGAATTTCAAATCAATCACAAAATACACATTCATTAATAATAAATATGCCTCAAATAAAATTAGTATTAATTTAATTCCGATGTATCATAAATTAAGAAAAATATCAATTTAACAACTCCAGCACCTCAAAATAAAATAATCCATGACCTTCTACCTCAATTAAACTTTATTGCTTTTACAGGATTTACCCTTGTTATAACATAACTAGGTATGATTAATGCAAGAACGCAAGTTACTAATGTTCCAACATTTAAAAATAACCAATGCCAAAAATTCAACTCGATTGGTACTTTACTTAGGTAATATACTTCTGGATTTAAACTTAAAATTCCAAATTGACTTTGAAGAAAACAAAAGCCAAGACCTATTATATTTCCCCATATCATACCTTTTCCAATCAAAAAAGTACCTTGAATTAAAAATATTTTACGGATACTCCAATTGTTAGCACCCATTGCTTTCATCATACCAATGAAATTAGTGCGTACAAGAATTAATACTAATAAAGCAGAACCCATATTAATAATTCCAATCAAAATCATCAGAACTAGAATGATGAGTACATTTAAATCTAAAAAACCAAGCCATATAAAAATGTCAGATTGATTTTCCATAATGCTCGAAACTTTTAAATCCTCATTATTTTCAGTTGGTATAAATTCTATTTGTCGTTTTATTTTTTTTTCAATTTCTTGTAAATCATCCCAATTATTAACCATTACTTCAAATCCACTTACGTAATTTTGAAACGAACCGTGTCCATCTGTTTGATTAAAAAAGAGAGTTTTATTTGAACATTTGATTGAAAAATTTGAACCATTTGCATTCAAATAATTTTTAACAATTTCATTTTCAGAATTTTTAGAGAAATCGCAGATACTATTTTTATTTCCATTGATTTTTATTGAAAGATAAGCGGTGTCAGGTAAACTGGTTTTTTCATTTAAACCATCTATTCTAGCCCAATAATCCGAAACGATAACTTTTATAAGAGTATCTTTTGTTGGACATAAAGTGAATCCTTCGTAATTTTCATATCCTTTTCCCCAATCATATCTGTAATTTCCATTCCCACCTGTCACATTAGCTTTTATGATTAAACTACCATTCGAAAGAGTGTCTTCGACATTTATAGATGCTTGAACACCCCAATCATTTAATTTTTGGACGACTCTAATGTCACCAATGACAATTTTTTTATCAAATTCATCCAAACCTGTTTCATAAATCCCAACGATTTTAAACATTCTTTTAACAGGTTGTTTTTTAACAAAGTATGAGCGAATATCATCTCCAACTTTTAAATTTAAATCATTTGCAATTCTAGCAGATAATAGAATTTCGGATGAAAGTTCTTTTGAAGTGTAATTAGGTAAGCGACCAATTTTAAGATGTTCCTTAAAAAAACTCCAATCAAAGCTTTTGTCAACACCTTTTATTATTGCACCTTGAATTTCTTGTTGAATTTGAGAAGTATCTTTACCATTGGAAAGCGAATATGAAATTTCTTTTTTATCAGATTGAAACAATACAGGCTTGTAAGCAACAAATTGTATATTTTTCACTCCTTTTAACTGTTGTATTTTTGGAAAAAAGGCTTGATTTTTGTAAATTGGTTCACATTCGTAGACACTTCCTTCTCCAAAATTCATTATGAAAATATGAGAACCGAAGCCAGATACTTTTTGTCTTACTTCGTGTTGAAAACCAGTTACTACTGCAAGAGTAATTAAGTTAACAACAACAGCAAGTGAAATACTTATGATAGATATACGAACAATAGGTCGAGAAACTTTATTACCTTCGACCTCTTTTTTTAGAATTCGTTTTGATATGAAATATTCAAAAGACAATATAAATTATTTTTTTTCGCTAAAGTACATAAAGCTTTTGTGCCTGAAAAGTATTTTATTGATTTTGATTTCTTCATGTAGTGTTTTAAATGGAAATGAATCAGATAAGGAGAAAATTACTCGAGAAAAAAAAATCGAAGTTTCTGTTATTGATTCAAATTCAGATGAGATTAGAGAAGAAACAACGGTACATCATCACGTTCACGATCCAATATTAGGAGCGGAAAGGATGAATTTGTATTTAGATTCTTTAAAAGGAAAAAGAATTGCTATCGTTAGTAACCAAACAAGTATGATAGGGAAAACTCATATAGTTGATACCTTGTTGTCGCTTGGAGTTAATATTGTAAAGGTTTTCTCTCCCGAACACGGGTTTAGAGGAGATGCTGATGCTGGAGAGAAAGTAGGAAGCTCTATTGATCAAAAAACAGGAATTCCATTGATTTCATTGTACGGTAAAAATAAGAAGCCTTATCCTGAACAATTATTTGATATTGATATAGTTATATATGATATTCAAGATGTTGGTGTACGTTTTTATACTTATATTTCTACTTTACATTATGTAATGGAGGCTTGTGCTGAAAATGGTAAACCTATAATTGTTTTGGATAGACCAAACCCAAATGGACATTATATAGATGGACCAGTTTTGGAATCTTCACAAAAATCATTTGTAGGCATGGATCCAGTGCCAATCGTTTATGGAATGACTATCGGTGAATATGCTTTAATGGTAAATGGAGAGTTTTGGTTAAGTGATAGTTTACAATGTAATTTATGGATAGTCCCTTGTAAACATTATTTGCATAAGTCAAAATATATTTTACCGGTAGCTCCATCTCCAAATTTACGTTCAGAGGCAGCAATTACTTTGTATCCGAGTTTGTGTTTATTTGAGGCTACAACAGTGAGTGTGGGTAGAGGAACGGATCGACCTTTTGAAGTGTATGGACATCCTAAATTCCCAAATAAAGGATTTACATTTACTCCTATTTCTTGTTTTGGGGCTAAAAGTCCTTTGTGTGAAAACATTCTTTGCTATGGGTATGATCTAAAAAATACACTTAAAAAAAGATCCTACGAAATTAATTTGAATTGGTTGGTGCAAGCTAAAATTGTACTTGGTGATTCAATTGATTTTATCAATCAACCAGCTTTTTTTAATAGGTTAGCAGGCAATTCGCAATTGCAGCAACAGATACTAACAGGAGTTCCTATAAAGGATATACGTGCTTCTTGGAAACCAGGATTAGATAATTTCAAAAAAATAAGACAGAGATATCTATTGTATGATTGATATCGATTCTATTAATAGGTGACATTAATTAGGTGTAATTTAACAGAAACCTACCACTATTTTTCATAAATTTGTATTCTATACATTTTCAAAATGGCTACAGAAACAAGATTAACTACAGAAGAGAAAGCATTAAAAATTAATCTTACTCAAGATATATATGGATGTTTTGCAGAAATTGGAGCAGGGCAAGAAGTTGTAGCAAATTTTTTTAGAGCTGGAGGAAGTTCTGGAACGATTGCTTATTCTCAATCAGCTTATGACATGAAAGTGTCAGATTCAATGTATGGAGAAGCTTCTAGGTATGTTTGCGAAGAAAGGCTTGTAACAATGCTAGAAACAGAATACGAAACAATGAAGTTTCGTTTACCTGAAAAATATAAACAATCTCGTTTTTTTTCTTTCTGTAATACAGTTGAGTCTTTAAATTACCATAAAACGAATCAAGGTCAGGGTTGGGTTGGAATTCGTTTTCAATTAGATTTAAATGCACCACCAAATGATATCATCTTGCATATCAAAATGCATGACATAAGTAACAAAGCGCAGCAAGAGTCTTTGGGTATTTTGGGTGTCAATTTAATTCATGCAGCATATTTTTTAAATCACGATTTAGATCAGTTTTTAGATGGTTTAGTTTATAGATTGCCTAGAGATCGAATGGAAATTGATATGATTCGTGTTTCAGGTCCTGATTTTGAAAATACAGATAATAGAATTATCGCATTAAATCTTGTAAAAAGAGGTATGACAGATGCTACCATGTTTGATTTATGTGGAAATGTGCTTCAGCCTGCAACAGCATTGTATAAAAAGAATATTCTTCTGATGAGAGGAAGATTCAGACCGGTAACAAAGGTGCATATAGACATGATTAAAACAGGTTTAAATCATTTTTTACTGGAAGAAGAAGTTGAAGAAGATAATGTTAGTGTGGTTTTTGAGTTAACCTTAAAGGACTTAACAGCAGACGGTAAAATTTTAGATAAAGATTTTGTTGATCGAGCTGAATTATTAGGTTCATTAGGATATACTGTGATGATTTCAAATTATTTGAAACATTATAAAATGGTAGATTATTTAGCTTCCATCGCGAAGGAAAAGAAAATGGGAGTGATTTTAGGGATCTATAATTTACATAGTATTTTCGATGAAAGATATTATGATAATTTACCTGGTGGTTTATTAGAAGCTTTTGGAAAAGGTTTTGGTCATAATGTGAAAATGTTTGTTTATCCAGCCATTGATGTTGAAACTGGCGATTTATATTCATTAGAAAACTTAAGAATTCCTAAAAAACTAAATGGTTTACTTCAATATATGAAGGAAAACGATAAATTGGAAGCAATTGAAGAATATGATCCAAAATTGTTGTCAATAATGTCGGATGATGTATTATCTAAAATTAAAGCGAATGCTTCAAATTGGGAAGAAGATGTTCCTGATCAGGTAGTAAAAGCAATTAAATTTTATGAATTATTTGGATTTCATCAACCGAAAGAATCAATAGAAATATAAATAAAGAAAGATGCCTCATATTAAAAACGCTTTAATACGATATAGAATTATCGATCGATCATTAAGAAATAATTATCGACCTTTTCCTTCTAAAAAAGATTTGCGTGAATTATGTGAAGAGGCTTTATTTGGAAGTGTTGAAGGTGAAAACATATGTGATTCAACCATTGAAAAAGATCTTTTTGCAATGCGTTTAGAACACGATGCTCCTATTAAATATAATAAAAGAGAAGGGGGATATTATTATACTGATTCTAATTTTTCAATTAATGATATTCCATTAACAAACGACGATGTTACTTCTATTAAGTTTGCTATTAATACGTTAAAGCAATTTAGAGAAGTGGATATGTTTAAACAATTCGGAAGTGCCATTGACAAAATAGTTGATAGGATCACTATTTCTGATGATCCAAGAGATAAAGATATTTCCAATTATGTTCAATTTGAAGTAGCACTATCGTCTAGTGGTAATGAATTTTTATCCCCATTGTTAGGTGCTATTAGAGGAAGTAATTTGGCTACTTTTGAATACACAAGTTTTGTTACAAATAAGTCGAAACAAAGAAAGGTGGTTCCTTTACTTTTAAAAGAATACAGAAACAGGTGGTATTTAATTTCGTTTGATTTAGAGAAAAAAGCAGTTATTACCTATGCTTTGGAGCGTATGAGTCAAGTTGAAATATTAGAAGAAGTTGGTTTAAAACCATTGGATTTTGAGCCTGATTTATTTTTTAAACATGCTGTAGGTATTACAAGTAGTGAAGATGAACCTACCGTGATTGTTTTTAAAGCAGACAATGTATCTGCAAAATACATTATTTCTCAACCTTTTCATAATTCACAGCGAGTAATAAAAGAAGGGAAAAATAAGACAACCTTTGAATTACGAGTTTTGATTTCAGAGGAATTTATTCGATCTATTTTAAGTTATGCTGGTGGTATTGAAATTATTGAGCCAGCAGAATTTAGAGAAGAAATCATTTCAAGGATTGAAGAAATGATGACTAATTATAATTTATAATCCATTTTCAATTAGAATCTAAAATTCTTTTAGTTATTTATTTCAAAAATTGTTATTTTTGAACCTCCTTATAAATAATTAGAGGAAATAAATCAAAAAAGCATGAAAACTGTACAATTTAGAGAAGCACTTAGAGAGGCAATGAGCGAAGAAATGCGTCGCGATGAAAATGTTTTTTTATTAGGTGAAGAAGTAGCTGAGTACAACGGAGCTTATAAAGTTTCGCAAGGTATGTTGGATGAATTTGGTCCAAAAAGAGTTATAGATACTCCAATTGCTGAGTTAGGTTTTACAGGTATTGCTGTTGGTGCTTCAATGAATGGATTGAGACCAATCGTTGAGTTTATGACTTGGAACTTTGCTATTCTAGCAGCGGATCAAATCATTAATAGTGCTGCAAAAATGTTACAAATGTCAGGAGGTCAATTTAATTGTCCAATTGTATTTAGAGGAGGAAATGGTCCTGCAGGACAATTAGCAGCTACACACTCTACAAGTTTTGAATCTTTTTATGCTAATATTCCTGGACTGAAAGTAGTAACACCTTCAACTCCATATGATGCAAAAGGGTTATTGAAAGCAGCTATACGAGATAATGACCCTGTTCTTATTATGGAGTCTGAAAAAATGTATGGTGATAAAGGTGAAATTCCTGAAGGAGAATACATTATTCCTATTGGTGTTGCTGATGTAAAAAGAAAAGGTACAGACGTTACTATTGTTTCTTTTGGAAAAGTGATGAAAGTTGCTCATGAAGCAGCTGAAATTTTAGAGAAAGAAGGTATTTCTTGTGAAATTATTGATTTAAGAACTATTCGTCCGATTGATTATGATTGTATAATTGAATCGGTTAAAAAAACAAATAGATGTGTATGTTTAGAAGAAGCATTTCCTTTAGGGTCAATTTCTTCTGAAATTGCGTATCATTTACAAAGATATGCATTTGATTATTTAGACGCACCTGTTATGAGAGTAACTCAAACGGATACTCCTTTTGCATTCTCACCAACATTGATTGAAGAAGCTCTTCCAAATGTAGAAAGAGTAATCGCTGCAATTAAGAGTACATTAAATAAAAAATAATTTTATGCTAAACATTACAGTTATTGGTTGTGGCTGGTTAGGACTTCCATTAGCTGTTTCTTTAGTAAAAAAGAATCATACTGTTTTCGGAACTACAACTTCCATTAATAAAATCCCTTACTTGAAAGAGTTAGGGATTTCTTCGTTTGTACTAGATTTATCCGAGCCTATTGAAAAAAATAAAATTGAATTTTTAAATCAGTCTGATTTAGTAATCATAAATATTCCGCCAAGTAAATTAAAGGGACAGAAAAGTTATTCTGATTACTTATTGGAATTTGTAAAATTAACCCAAACGTCAACAAAAATAATTTTAATTAGTACGACGGGAGTCTATCCAGATGCTATTCAAATTGCAGATGAATCTTATGAATTCAAATTGGAAGATCTAGAAAAAGAAACGGTACAAGCAGAAATTAAATTGAAAGATTTTTTAGCTAATCGATTAACAATTATTCGTTTAGCTGGATTAATAGGAGCAGATAGACATCCTGTTAAATTTTTAGCAGGAAAGAAAGATATTCCTAATGGGAATGCTCCTATTAATTTGATTCATCAAGATGATGCAATTGGAATTATCAATAAAGTAATAGCTGAAAATTATTGGGGTGAAATTATAAATGGATGTTATCCATCACACCCAGTAAAATCAAAATACTATATGAATAAGGCTATCTCATTAGATTTAGTTCCACCTTTGTTCTTAAATCAAGGTGAAAAATTTAAAAAAGTTTCAGAAAAAAAATCAATTAGAGATTTAAATTATTCTTACTCATCACCTATTTAACGAATAAATAACCTTTATATTCGATTGATTATTGAATTTTAATCATAAATTTATGATATACATTACTAAAAGTTGTGCGTTATCTAATTATTTTTTTTACATTTTTTCAATTTAATTTTTTGATAGCTTCTCATATTGTTGGAGGTGAAATATATTATGATTATTTAGGAGGAACACAGTATAAAGTTTCGATTGCTTTATATCGAGATTGTAAATCAAACGGAGCAGTGTATGATAATCCATTAAGTTTAGGCATATATTCAAATACAGGAGTTTTATTGTATAATGAATTAGTTTCTTTTCCTGGTAGCACAAATGTCCCGATCACTTTTTCTAATCCTTGTGTAACTCCACCAAATGATATTTGTATTGAAAAAGCAATTTATACAACAATTTTAGATTTGCCTCATCGTCAAGGTGGGTATACACTGACTTATCAAAGATGTTGTAGAGGTCCGAATGTTAAGAATTTAATAGCTCCTGATAATACGGGTCTAACTTTATCTACAAAAATACCTGGTAGTGAAACTAATTTTGACCAAAATAGTAGTCCTAGATTTACTGGATACCCTCCAACAATACTGTGTAATAACGAAGATTTAACCTTTAATCATAGTGCTTTTGATTTAGATGGAGATGTCTTAGTTTATTCTTTAGTTGCACCTAAAGCCGGTGCAACAGATGCTGCTCCACAACCAAATCCCCCACCTGCTCCTCCATATTTAAATGTAAAATGGTTGAATGGATTTACAACAAATAATCCTTTGGGTAATGGTGCTACAATCTCCATAGATCCAAATACAGGTATTTTGCAAGCCTCTCCACAAATGTTAGGTTTGTTTGTTGTAGGAATTAGAGTTCAAGAATTCCGGAATGGTATTTTGGTAGGAGAAACGATTCGAGATTTTTTATTTAGAGTTATAAACTGCACAATTACATTGAAAGCAGAAATTCCATTGCAAACAGATATGGCTTATTTTCGATCGTTTTGTCAAGGTTTGACTGTCACTTTTGATAATAAAACATATGGGGCAACGAATTATTTATGGGATTTTGGTGTTTCTAATACAAATACAGATGTTAGTACACAATTTGAACCGACTTATACCTATCCATCACCAGGAACCTACCAAGCGACATTGATTGCAAATCCAGGTTGGCCTTGTTCTGACACAAGTATTCAAAGTATACGAGTAAATGAATATTTGGACGTTTCTTTTACTGCAAAAGATTCACTCTGTATAATTGATAATAAAGTTGATTTTAACGGTAAGATTAATGGATCTAATTCTGCAACGCTTGGTTGGGATTTTGGATCTAATTCATCAATTCAGAGTGCATCAACTGTAAATGTGAATGATGTACATTTTAACACTACTGGATTTATTCCAGTAACATTATATGGTTATGTAGGTACCTGTACTACTTCATTTAAAGATTCTATTTATATTTTCCCTCTTCCAATTATTAATTTTTCTCCTCCTCCCAATTATTTATGTGAAGGATTAACAGTTAAATTATCCAATCAATCACAATATGCAACGAATTATAGTTGGGATTTTGGAGTTATAAATAGTACTACAGACATAAGTAGTTCTGTAGAACCAACTTATACTTATTCATCACCAGGAACTTATGTAGTGCGTTTAGTAGGAAGTTCTGAAGGGCAATGTATCTCTTCAGTTGAAAAGACTCTTGTTATGAATGAGGTTCTTGATGTTTGGTTTACAAATAATGATTCTTTATGTATTACAGGCAATAGTTTTAATTTTGATGGTTCAATGATAGGGTCGTCAACAACAACATTTAGTTGGGATTTTGGTTCAGATGCAACAATCCAAACAGCAAATACTTTAGATGTTAATAATGTAACTTTTTTAAGACCTGGCACAATACCAATAACATTGACAGGAAATTATGAAAATTGTATAGATAAGCAGACCTCTTCTATATTTATTTATAGAGAACCCGAAGTTGATTTTCAAATTACACCAGGATTGCAATGTGTACCATTTAATGCACTTTTTATAAATTTGTCGTCTGCAGATGCACCTTTGTCCTATTATTGGACATTTGGGGAAGGAGGGGAGAGTAAAGAAAAGAATCCTAGTTATATTTATGACTCAGTTGGAGTATATGATGTTTCATTAACTATTTCAGCATCAAAAGGTTGTGTAGATACGATTTCTAAAATAATCGATGATTATATTGTCGTTCATCCAAGTCCAATTTCAAATTTTCAGACAGATAAATTGGTAGCCGATATTTGTCATTCTGAAATCGCTTTTTTTGATTTTTCTGAAGGAGGAAAGGAAGTTTATTATTCCTTCGATGGAAAGGCATTTTCAGATTTACCAAATCCTATTTATAGTTATACTGAAGCAGGTGTTTTTCACCCAATTCAGATTACAACAAATGAATTTCTCTGTACGGATACAAGCACATTATCTCTGTATATTGAGCCTTTTACTGTTTTTATTCCAACCGCTTTTACTCCAGATGGAAATGAATACAATAATACTTTTAATGCAATATCTTATTTTGAAGTAAAAGAATGGGAATTTACGATTTATGACCGCTGGGGCAAAAGCATATTTAACTCAACCGACGTAAATGAGGGATGGGATGGATATTATAAAAATAAATTAGTTCAAGATGGACTGTACAATTATCACTTGAGATATGTCAGTTGTGAAAAAACGAATTTCACCCATGAATTAAGAGGACATTTTAGTTTAATTAAATAGGTCCCCTCCTAAATACTAATTCAAAAGATTTTATTTTCCTAATTCAACTTCTAAAATTTCAGTCCAGAATTTTTTAATCGTATTTCCATCGCATTCAATCATTTGAGGAACAATACTAGCTGGAGAGAATCCAGGTGTAGTATTTACTTCTATCACATGTGGAATAGTATTCACTATCATAAAATCAATTCTAGAAATAGATCTCAATCTTAATAGGTTATAAATTTTCTTTGCAGTTGCCTGAACTTGATTTTTTATATCCTCTGAAACTCTTGCCGGTGTTATTTCTTGAGATTTACCTAGGTATTTTGCTTCGTAATCAAAAAATTCATTTTCAGAAGCTATTTCAGTAAGCGGTAATGCATAAACTCCCGTTTCTGTTCTGTAGACACCACAAGTCACTTCGGTACCGTCTAGAAAAGATTCGATTAAAATAGTATTTCCTTCTTTGAAAGCAAATTCAATAGCAGGTTGTAATTCTTCAATTGTTTTCACCTTTGATATTCCATAGCTAGAACCCGAATCTGAAGGTTTAACAAAAACAGGTAATCCTAATTCTTCAATTATATTTTCAATAGAAAAATCATTTTTTGCAGTTAAAAACAAAGATTTTGCTATAGGAATATTAAACCCTTTTAGAAACTGATTGCAATACCATTTGTCAAAAGATAATTCTGAGGCAAGAGCGCCTGAATTAATACAAGAAATACCTTTCATTTCAAGAAAAGCTTGAATTTTACCATTTTCACCAGGATTCCCATGAATATATACTAAACCATGGTCTAACTGTATTTTAACACCTTCAGCATCAAAAGTTAATGTATTTAAGTCCAATTGATATTCTTTACCTTGGTAATTAGCTGTCCATTTCTCTTTTGAAACAACAATTAAAAATGCATTATATCCATCAGGAAAGTTATTTAGAATTGTTGTTGCACTTTTAATTGAAATTTCATATTCAGAAGAATAGCCACCACAAAAAATACCAATTGTTTTCATAAATTTAATTTTGAGCGAAATTACATCTCAAAATCTTTATATATATCGAATAATTTAAAAGTTTTCAGCAGTCAATTTTTAAAATAGATTCGAAAATTGTTTTATTTTACTTGATTTGAATAAAAGCTAGTACTGTTTTTTATTTTTTCAAAAAGAATTCTTGCTTTCTCATCTTCATTATTAGCTTGAAAACTTTTAGCGAGGTACCATTCAGCCTCCTCATTAAAGTTGTTAAATTGAGAAGATAAACATTTTTCAAAAGCATTAATAGCTTTGTCAAACTCATTTAGATTATAATAACAAATACCTGAATAGAAATTAGCATTCAAATCATTAGGATAGGTTTCTAAAATTTGTTCCAGTTTTGTTAATGCTTTTTTGTTATTTCCTTTTGCAAATATTGAAATCGTTTTGTCAATAAATTCAATATAAGGTATATCTATCGTTTTCCATTCACTGAGGTCAATTTGGTCTTGATTTTTATTTTCTTGAGATGCTGGAGTACCGTTTATAATTAGTTGTTTTGATTTGATTTGAGGTCTAGATCGATAGATGCGATAATCTAATAATTTCACATCGTGAAGATAAATTTCTTTTCCTAGTTCCTGTTTTCTTTCTGGTTTTATAGATAAATCTATTTTTTTCAAATCTGAAGTGGGTAAACTTTCAATTGTTATTTTTTCTTGATTTAAATTAGTTGAATTAGTTTCCTCTCTTTGTGTTTTTAAATCTTGTCGAATAGTTTTAATTTTTATTTGTTGTTTTTCAGGTAATTCAACCATATTTATGATTGTGTTTGGAATTATCGAGTCAGTTTTTTCTATCTCCTTTATTTTTGAACTCTCTTTTGTTGTTTGATGAATTATGTGATTCGAGTTTGAATATTTTGTATAATAGACAGCGGTTATCGTTATTAACAGTATAGTGATTGAAATAAAAATCTTTTTGAAGTTGATTTTATTGGCGAATTTTGAATCAAGTTTAGACATTCGTTGAGTTCCAGTTTTTGCATTCTCCCATCCATCTAGAGCATCCATATCAAAATCATTCTCCATCGATTTTAGTTCGATTGAAAACTTTTCTCTTTCATCTCTTGTTTCACGGTATTGGTTTATTTCTTTACGTGAAAGATTTGAATTTGAATTATTGATTTTTTTTGAATTCATCGCTTTGTTCTAATATTATTTTAATATTCCTTTTGCCATTTTGAATAGCACTTTTCACTTTTGAAATCGGCAGCTTTAACAATTCACTTATTTCAGTGTAAGATTTTTCTTTAATATAAAAAAGATGTATACATTTTTTTTGCTCGTCTTTTAGAAGCTCAATAGAATTTTCAAGTAATCTTAAATTGATTTCCTTGATATGTATTTTTTCAATTTCTTCTTCTTCAACAATTTCATAATTTTCAATATATTCAACTGAGATTTCATTTTTAGATTTTCTCAATATCATAAAACATTCATTTTTCACAACCATGTATAACCAGGACTTGAAGAATTGTATTGAATGTTTTAAAAGTTTAGCGTGAAGCTCCTCAAATATTTTCATTGTAACATCTTCGGCATCTACCTCATTTCTTAAATATTTCATCGCTACCCCCATAACTAAATGGCCATAGCGTTCATATAGAATTTGAATACACAAAGCAGATTGATCATCTTTAAAGATGTTTACCAATTCTTCATCGGTCAACTTTCTATATTTTTTACGTTTAATTGAAAACATTCTTTATATAAGATGCTATAACTTTACTAATTCCATAAAAATAGTTAGATTTTACATTTAATTTAGTATCTTCATTTAAATACACAAAACGATATGTCATGAAAAAGATTGCTTTAATTACTTCAGGAGGTGATGCTCCAGGTATGAATGCTTGTGTAAGAGCCATTGTAAAAACTTGTTTATACTATAATATAATACCTTTTGGTATTTATGATGGCTTTCAAGGAATGATTGAAAAAAGAGGTACGGTTTTAGGTTATGAAGACATAGATAATATTATCCATAGAGGAGGTACTATTTTAGGAACAGCCCGTAGTGAAGAATTCAGAACAGACGAAGGAAGAAGAAAAGCAATCGAGTACTTGAAAGAAGAATCTATTGATGGATTAGTCGTGATAGGAGGAGACGGATCGTTTACAGGCGCCTATGTATTAGGACAAGAAATGAACATACCTATTATAGGTATACCAGGAACAATTGACAATGATATTTTCGGAACTGATCACACAATTGGATATGATACAGCATTAAATACTGTTATTGAGGCAATTGATAAAATAAGAGATACAGCTAGTAGCCATCATCGTGCTTTTTTTATTGAAGTAATGGGGAGAGATGCAGGTTTCATTGCTTTGAATGCAGCTATTGCATCAGGAGCTGAATCTGTTTTAATCCCTGAAGAAGTAACGAATATTGACAATTTAGTAAAAGAAATCAAAGAGCATAACAAAGGACGAAGAAGTTCGATAATTATAGTGGCTGAAGGTGAAGATGCCGGAGGAGCGAAAGAAATAGTAGAAAAGATAAGTCCACTTTTGCCTGAGTTTTCTTTGAGGTTTACCATATTAGGACATATACAACGTGGAGGAAGTCCATCTGCTTTAGATAGAATCATTGCTACAAGGATGGGATCATATTCTGTTGAGCTTCTTTTAGAAGGTAAATCAAATGTTATGATTGGGGTTTATGGCGAAGAATTGAGTACTTGTTCCATAGAACAAGGTATAAAAGAGCATGCTTCACCAGAAAAATCTAAAATAGATTTAGTAAAAAAACTAAGAACCCAGTAGAATTGGATATTTTTTCTTTGACAATAGTTGAAATTTAGATTAAATAAGTTGCTTATTTTCAATTAATTACTTTGTTTAAAAACTGTTCGTTACGTTAGTGTTTTTAATAACATTTATTTAATATATTGATTTTAAGCTTCTTAAATCAAATCAAGCGTTTAGCCGCAATAAATAATCAAAATTTCGCTTGGGTAGAATTGGATAATCTTTTATAAAACGTCTAATTGTTACGTGTATATTAAATAAGTGTAAAAAAAATTTAAATTTTTTAAGTCTTTAAATCAGTGAGTTAGCGATAAAACGAAACTTTTAAACAAAAGAATCTTGAAAAGTGCTTGTTTATGTAAAAAGAGTGTGTATCTTTGTGGCCCGCTAACGAGCGAAACGAAATTTGAAAAGAGGGAAATAAAAATTTATTTTAGAAAAAGCTTGCTAATATAAAATAAGTGATTACCTTTGCACCCCGCAACAAGCGAGTAGCGGTTTAAAAAAGATTTGAGGTTTTGAAAATATTGTA
>CANCEQ010000015.1 GCA_947375085.1 Flavobacteriales bacterium | reverse complement strand
TGAATTCTTTACGATTTCTCAATTCTTTCATAGCTTTAGTTTTATCAAATTTCTTTTTGAATTTTTTAAGAGCTCTCTCGATGTTTTCCCCTTCTTTTACCGGAATAATTAACATATTTCTTTATTTTTTATAATTTCTGTTCTACTTTGGACGACAAAGATAGAGATTTATTTTTTATTAACAATGGTTATTTCAAAATTTCTCGCGAAATAACTAATTTTTGAATTTCAGATGTCCCTTCGCCTATTGTGCATAGTTTAGCATCTCTATAAAATTTTTCTACTGGGAAATCTTTAGTGTATCCATATCCACCAAAAATTTGAACCGCTTCATTAGCAACTTCACATGCAATTTCAGAAGCATATAACTTAGCCATTGCTGATTCAGTAGTTAATTTCTTACCTGAATTTTTCAAGAAAGCTGCTTGATTTAACAACAATTCAGCTGCTTCTATTTTAGTAGCCATATCAGCTAACTTAAAAGCAATTGCTTGAAATTGAGCTATTGGTTTTCCAAATTGAACTCTTTCTTTTGCGTATTTAACAGCTGCTTCATAAGCACCTTTAGCAATACCTAAAGCTAAAGCTCCAATAGATATTCTACCTCCATCTAAAATTTTCATAGATTGAATAAATCCTTCGCCTTCTTTACCTATTAAGTTTTCAGCTGGAATTCTACAGTTATCAAAAATTAATTCAGCAGTTTCAGAAGCTCTCATTCCTAATTTGTTCTCTTTTTTACCAGCAGAAAATCCAGGAGTACCTCTTTCAATTATAAATGCTGACATTCCATGAGAATCACCTTTTTCACCAGTTCTTGCAATTACAACTGCAACATCACCTGATTTACCATGTGTTATAAAGTTTTTAGAACCATTTAACACCCAAAAATCACCATCTTTAACCGCAGTAGTGTTCATCCCTCCTGCATCAGAACCTGTTCCTGTTTCAGTTAACCCCCAAGCTCCAATCCATTCAGCTGTTGCTAATTTTGGTAAATATTTCTTTTTTTGCTCTTCGCTACCGTGATAATAGATATGACCAGTACAAAGCGAGTTATGAGCAGCAACAGATAATCCAATTGATCCACAAACTTTTGCGATTTCAGATATAACTGTGATATATTCTAAATAACCAAATCCTGAACCTCCATATTCTTCTGGGACAAATACTCCCATCAAACCAAGTTCTCCTAATTTTTTAAAAATATGTACAGGAAATTCTTGAGATTCATCCCATTCCATTACATTTGGTCGAATTTCTTTTTCTGCAAAATCACGCACCATTTGCGCGATCATAAGTTGGTTTTCGCTTTGATCAAAGTTCATTTTATTCTGTTTTCTAGTAATTACAATTATTTAATAGCGCACTAAATTAATAATATTGTCTGAAAAAGCATGTAATTTTTCAGATCCATTAAGAAAATCTAAGGAAACTAAAAAATTAAACCCAATAACTTCTGCACCACACTTCTTAACTAATTCTCCCGCCGCAGCTGCTGAGCCCCCTGTCGCAAGTAGGTCATCATGTATTAAAACTCGCTGTCCTTTAGATAAGGCATCCGTGTGAATTTCAATTGTTGCACTACCATATTCTAAATCATAATCATGACTTATTTTATCATAAGGCAACTTTCCTTTCTTACGAATTAATACAAATGGGACTCCTAATCTCATAGCTAAAGGATAGCCAAATAAAAAACCCCTACTTTCTATCCCTGCAACAGCTTCAATATTTTGATCTTTATATATAGCAGTCAAATGATCTAACATTTCATTTGACAAAATTGGATCCAACATTATTGGAGTAATATCTTTAAAATTAATTCCTTCTTTAGGAAAATTAGGTACATTCCTAATTGCGTTATTTATTTTTTCTTCTAACTTCATATTACAAAGATAAATATGGTTTTAATTTTTCAAACAATTCTTCATTAATTAAAACTGATTCTTTAATTTCTTCAATATTTTTAAACGTCCCTTTTTGATCTCTTATTTTAATAATTGAATTTGCAATATTCCATCTAATATAAGTATGCTTTTTAAGATCGTCAATTGTAATCTTGTTTAATTCGAGTTTTAATAATTTAGATTTGTCAAATTTTAGAAAAGGTTCAATTATATCTAATTTCTCTTGATCCATTTTCCATACCTCCTTTAATTGCTGAGATTGATAAAATCCTCCAAGTTCATTTCTTTTTTTTATGATTTGTTTCGCAAAAAACGAACCTATTCCAGGTAAATTAATTAATTGTTCTTCTGTTGCACTATTTATATCTAAAAGAATGATTTTACTATCTCCTTCTACTATGTTATCCATCTTCTCATTCCCTTTTTTTATTGAATAAAAAGTTGAATCCTTTATTAATTCAAATAGTTCATCTGAAATCACAAAAATTTTCTTTAAATCCTCATTTGAATGCAAACCTCTTTTAGAAAAATTTAAGATTACTGTAGATTGTTTTTTTGAAAGTCCTAATTTCATCCAATCATCAATGCTGTATTTGTTTGGATCAAATTTAGCAGAAGGCTTTCTAAATTTTTCTATTTTAATGTTATTAGCTTTTGGCTGATAATTATTAAAATATTTTTTTTCATTATTCTCTTTTAACCATTTTTCAGACGGAAACGATTGAATTGAAATTTTATCCTCTTCTTTTAAATAAAAATAAATTCTTGGCGAATAGATAATTAATAATAAGATTGCACTTAAATAAACAATTGCTCTTCGATTTCGTTTGGAAAGATTTAGTTTGATTTGGTTTTTCATTGTTATAACTTTTTCTTTGTTATATAATAAATTGGTATTCCAAATATTACAATTACTAAACCTAAACCTGTACTTAGAGTATCATAAATTAAAAGGTCTATGCAAATTGCTAAGGTGATTATTATATAGAGTAACGGAATAAAAGGATAACCGTAAGCTTTATATGGTCTTTCTGTTTCGGGTTCCTTTTTCCTTAAAATAAATAAACCACCTATAGTTAAGATGTAAAAGAGTAAAGATGCAAATGTTGAATATTTCAATAATTCTCCATATTGTCCAGATAAACATAATATACTTGCCCAAAGACATTGTAACCATAATGCGATAGCCGGAACATTAGATGAGTTTAAATTTTGAGCTTTTTTGAAAAATAAACCATCTTTTGACATTGCATAAAATAAACGAGAACCAGCCAATATTAATCCATTGTTGCAACCAAAAGTTGAAATCATAATTAATATCGCCATTATACTTGCTCCTAGTCCACCAAATAAAACAGATGCAGCAGCTGCCCCTACTCTATCATTACTTGCGAATTTTATACCTTGACCGATTGCATCATTTGAATGTGGCGTTCCGTCAATTGGTAACAATGTTAAATAAGCGACATTTGCTAGAATATATATAATGGTTACAATCAATGTTCCTAGAAATAAACTTCGAGGTATATTTTTTTTAGGCTCTTTAATTTCACTTGCTATAAACGTAACATTGTTCCATGCATCAGAAGAAAAAAGAGAGTTAATTATTGTTGCCCCCATTGCTCCCATTAATGCAAATCCTGCAATTGGAACAACTGTTATTTTTCCTGAGGGTAAAATGGTAGTTTTAGTTGCTGTCCACATATCAGAAAAATTTTCACTAAATGTGTTTGTTTTTAAACCTACAGCTAAACCTAAAACAATTAAAGCGAAAAGTGCAAACAACTTTGCTGATGTAAAAATTAATTGAATTATTTTACCATTTTGGACACCTCTAGTATTTATAAAAGTTAAAAAAACGATACTTAAAATGGCTAAAATTTGAGAATAGCTTATTGTTAAAAAATTAGTTGAATATATTTCAATGTTCAATTCCGGAAAAAAAACAGAAGTATATTTTGCAAATGCTACTGCGACCGCAGCAATAACTCCAGTTTGAATAACGGTAAAAACGGTCCAACCATATAAAAATGACACCATTCTTCCGTATGCTCGTTGAATATATACATATTGCCCTCCAGCATTCGGCATCATTCCTGCTAATTCTCCGTAACTTAATGCTGCAAAAATTGTAATTAATCCTGTTAATAACCATAACACAAGCATCCATCCGGGAGAACCGATGTCACGCATCATTGCTGCTGTAACAATAAAAATTCCGGAACCGATCATTGAACCCGCAACAATACTTGTCGCATCTAGCAAGCCAAGAGTTCTCTTTAATTCGTTTTTTTCTGACATTCTGATTTTTGAAGTTAATTTAAAATAAAATGGTCAATAAAATTATTGACCATTCCTTTATTTTATAAGACTTGATTTTAACTTTCAGTATCTGATTGTTTTAAAAGCTCTTTTTCTTGCTCTCTTTCCCAATCATTCAATTTACTATGCTTTCTTGAATATAAGAAATAAACAATTACTCCAAGAGTTGACCAAATTAAAAATGCAATCCAAGTTTCTTTTCTAACAAAGCACATTAAGAAAACATTAAATCCTACACCTAAAACAGCAACTACTGGTAAAAAAGGCACCTTAAAAGGACGCTCTAAATGTGGTTGTTTCACTCTTAAAACCCAAACAGCCAATGCAATCATAGCAAAAGCTAAAAGTGTACCCATAGAACACATTTCTGAAACCTTGTCTATTGGTGTTAAAGAAGCAACAATCGAAATAATCAAACCTACTAAAATTGTACTTTTAAAAGGTGTTTTAAATTTATTATGAATTTCACAAAACATCGCAGGCAATAAGCCGTCTTTAGCCATACCTAAAAAAACCCTAGTTTGACCAAGCATCATAACCATCATTACTGAAATCAAACCTGCAACTGCTGCAATGGTAATTAATATAGTTGCCCAGGGCATATTAACACCTTCAAAAGCTGATGCAACTGGTGCTTTAACATCCAATTGATCATACCTCACCATTCCAGTTAAAACCAGCGAAACAAGTATATATAAAACAGTACAAATAACTAAAGACATAATAATTGCAAACGGAACATCTTTTTTAGGATTTATAGCTTCTCCTGCTTGTGTAGAAACTGCATCAAAACCTATATAAGCAAAGAAAACAATAGAAGCTGCAGTCATTACACCACTCCATCCAAAATGAGAAGTCCCATCTGGGTCAATAACTTGTTTAGGAATAAATGGGTGATAATTATTTGTATCAATAAAGAAAAATCCTACAAAAATCACAAAAAGCACGACCGCTATTTTAAGAATAACGATTATATTATTTGTTTTTGCAGCTTCTTTTATACCTCTAACTAAAATAGAAGTCACAACCCATGTTATTAAAAATGCCGGTAAATTAAAACAGATAGATGGAGCTGTTTCACCTATAGCTGCATATTTTGTTGCAGCTGTTATTGGGTCGTTCATCAACCAAAGTGGAGGATCAATTCCACATTGATGTAAAAGTTTTTCAAAATAACCACTCCAAGCTACAGCAACTGTTGTAGCCCCCATCATATATTCAAGAATAAGATTCCATCCAATAATCCAAGCGAAAATCTCGCCCATAGTACCATACGAATAAGCATATGCTGAACCTTCTACTGGTAAAACTGAAGAAAACTCAGCATAACATAAAGCAGCAAATAAACATCCCATTCCTGCAATTACAAATGCTAAAGCCAAAGCTGGTCCTGCATTATTATGAGCAGCAACTCCTGTTAAAGTAAAAATTCCACCACCTATAATAGCTCCTATTCCTAATGAAGTTAATCCCCATCGTCCTAAAACTCGGTTAAGATTACTTTTTTTCATTTCAGCTTCGAACAAACTAATCGGCTTTTTACGCCATGGACTTCCTGCCATTTTCTTAAAATTTTAATTAATTATTTGGATAAAGATAATTTTTAAACCTAAATGAAGATTATTTTTCTAATAATTCAAGCGATTTTTCTAAAGTTAACGGTTCGTAATTCAATTCATTACGTGCTTTAGTTAAATCAAAACCAGTTTTAGGTGGTCTTTTTGCAGCTTGATTTAAAGTGTTGGATTTAATTGGTTTTACTTGATTTCTAGGTAACTTATAAAAGTCAGCGATTCGATAAACTAAATCAATTACTGACATTGTTTCTGGACCTGAAATATGAAATATCCCTTGTTTATTTCGTAAAACTACTTCTAAACATCCCCAAGCTAAATCTTCTGCCCAGGTTGGGGCTCTAAATTGATCATCTACAATGGTTAATTCATTTCCAGTTTTTAAAGCATCTTTTGCCCAAAGAACAATATTAGAACGAGATAAGTTATTACCTTCTCCATAAACAATAATCGTTCTTACAATTGACCAATTATCTGTATTACTGTCAATTACTAAGTTTTCAGCATCTACTTTAGATTTAGCATAAACACTTAAAGGATTAACTAAATCTTCTTCTTTATAATTCCCTTTTTCGCCATCAAAAACAAAATCTGTAGAAAGTAATTGAAAATGAGCTTTGTATTGAATACAAGCATTCGATAACAATTTTGAGGCATCCACATTAACAAGATGGCATTCTTCAATATGATCTTCACAATAATCTACATTCGTAATTGCAGCCGTGTGAATCACGTGTGTTGGATAATAAAATTGAAAAACTTTATTTATTTCTAATAAATTTGAAATATCTAATGATAGAAAATTATTCGCAGGACAATCTGGATTTCTATTATCTCCTTTCGATGTCGCTATAAAATTCAATCCTCTTTCAAGGCATAACTTTACTAATTTTTGTCCTAACAATCCGTTAGAACCTGTAATTAAAATTCTCATAATTAAATTTTAATGTGATAACCCAAATATGTGATTTAACTTTTCAATTTGCTCGGGACTTCCCAATACAAATAATTTTGATTGAGCTACAACTTCAATTTCAAGATCTGGATTTATTAAGTATTCACCATCTGGAGTCTTAAAACCAATTATTGTGACGCCTGTTAATCTTTTTGCTTCAAGTTGACCAATCGTTTTATTTTTAAATTGATCTGGAAGTTCATTAAATGAAATAGATTCAATATTAGCTCCTTTGTATCCCTGAACACGAATGATATCTAAAAATTCCATAACATCAGGATTTGAAATTAAAGACGCCATGTGAGAACCTCCAATTGCATCAGGCATAATAACATTTTGAGCTCCAGCTATTTTCAATTTATTAACTGTAGATTGATTTGATGCTCTAGATACAATAAACAAATTGTTTTTAATTTCTCTTGCAGAAAGTACAACATATAAATTATCAGCATCTTTGGGTAAACAACAAATTAATGCTTTTGCTGTTGAAATTTGAGCTCTAATTAAATTTTCATCCAAAGTCGAATCTCCTTTTAAAAATAGGTATCCTGGTTGTCCTTCGTATTCAGAAATAATTTCTTCATTATTTTCAATAACAACAAATTTAGTTCCGTGAGCTTTTAAATCTTCAGCGACTTGCATTCCAACTCTACCAAAACCACAAATTATAACATGTTTTTGTAATTTATTCATCTCTTTTAAAATCTTTTTATCCTTAACATATCTTTTGTATTCACCACCTGCTAAAAAATTGGTAATTGATTTTAATGCAAAAGCAAATGTACCAAAACTTAATATAATCAATATTGAAGTAAATACCATTCCAATTGGCGAAAGAGGATGTACTTCTCTAAATCCAACAGTTGAAATTGTAATTATTGTCATAAACAGAGAGTCTACAAAACTCCAGTCTTCAATAAACATAAAACCAATTGTACCACAAGTTATTACACCAACAAGTAGTCCAACAAAAAAATAAATATTCTTAAAAAGTTTAGATTTAAACATATAAAATTATAATTCCCAAATAGATTTTCTACGTTTTGGCTGAAACTTAAAATAATGCTTATGTTCTAAGATCCATGCCATCCCTAAATAAATAAACAATGGTGAACCCAATGCAATAAATGAAGCATAAATAAACCCAATACGAACCTTAGATGAATCTATTCCAAGCTTTCTAGCCCACCACTCACACACACCATAAGATCTCATTTCAAAGAAAAATAGCACTTTTTGAATTGTTCTCATACGTTCAAAATTTTATTTCCAACTGAGCAAGATAAACATCTTTTATTATTACAAAATTGGTTATAAATTTCTAATAAAGCTTGTGAGTCAAAGGCTTTTTTACATTTAACCCCAATATTATTCCATTTTTTTATAATTGAATTCCTTTCAGGATTTAATAATTCTAAAATATCTAAAACCTTATCCTTCATCGTCAAATCATTGATTTTTATTGAATACCACCAAATAAAAGGAACGAAACCATTTATAATAATAAGATCAATAAAAGAATTCGAAAATTTTATTTTAACACTTTTATAATTAAATAAATCATAAACAAAATTGATAATATCCTGAGCTGATTTATTAATAAAATCTAAATTGAAGTCAAAATTTTGAACAAAAACACTTAATTGAGATATTCTTTGAATAGGAAATCCGTTTGAACGTAACCCTTTTCTTTTCCATTGATAAAAATTCATAGTTTTTAAACCATACTTCCGTTTATAAAAATCCCAAAGTAATTTTTCATCCTTATTAACTTCTTCCATTTCATAAAATCCAGAAACACCAAATATTAAAACTGTAATATCTTCTGAATTAATTCGTTTCAAAATATTAATTGACAATTGTTGTGAAAGTTCAAAAAAAGGTGTTGTGTTAACTTTATTTCCAAAAGCATTCGCCATAAAAACAAACAATGCTTGACTAAAATCAACAGGTGAATTAAAATCAATAAGCTGACTTTTTCTGTTCAATCGATCAATGATTACCTTGTTTTTCATAGATTCTAAGTAAATTGAATCAATCTGCTGAATCATTTCAGAACAATTAAAATCTTTTTTTTTGAAAATATGACTTTTAGAAAAATGAATCGCATCTATATGTTCTTTCAACTCTAGTGTCGGTAATTCACGGTCATTAATAAATACTTGTTTATCATTTTCTAGAACTACATGTAAAATTACATTATCATATGCTCTGTCAAACTGATGTTTGTGCAAATACCAATCTGAAGATTTTACATGAATTTCTATATTCCCATACCAAATCAGGTCGTTTATTTTAACTTTTCCACAAAAAAAATCAGGACCACTTTCATTATTATGAACCCCTTGATGCAGTAAAGTAAAATCTTGACCTGAAACTAATTTAAGTTGATGAAATGGGAGTCTTTTATTTTTCCAAATTTGATGTAGGTAATTTTCATTCATATATTTTAACTGTTAGATTTACTAAAGTTAAATAAAATTATATGAAAATAAAACTACTTTTGAATCAAATCAGATAATTTATTTTGTTGATTTGGGTGCGACCATATCATTTAAAATTAATTGAGAAGCTAAAGCTAATTGACTGTAATTTTGAGAACTATTTCCAAAACTAGCAGCACTTGTTTGCCACATTTTTAAAATTAAATCTTGACTTCCTTCCGTTGGTTGAATCTTATTTACAACAGCTTTAACATTCATCGCCCCAGCATGATACACATGTAAGACAAAAAGTCTAAACCATAAATCATTTTCATTGTATGCAATATTGTGATCATTTAAAATCTTTATAGCTTCTGGTATACAAATTCTATGAATAAGTTTTGCCGAACCCATTGCCGACTTTTCAAAATCTTTTCTTTCATCTAATGATTTAGTAACAATTAATCCTTGTGCTCTTGCTACACTTGGCATTAATTGAAAAGCCCCATAAGCTCCAACATTTGACTTAACTAACTGACCAGGACTTTCAATTAACAAGATTGCTTGAGCATACCAAGGATCAACTCCATGTTTTTCAAATTCAGATACACCTTTCGAAATACTTGGATAAACTTCTTCAAACTTATAAAAATCATTTTTTCCTGAGGTTACATTTATCTGAGCATTAACATCAAGATTATATACTTTTCGTAAACTATCTTTATAACGACTTTTTTGAGCTTCTGTTTGAGATTTCCATTTTAAAAAAGATTTTTTTTCTAAAACAATTCTAGTTTCTGCGATATTTATTAAACACGAATCCGGTGAAAGCAACATAATTTGCTTCCAAAAATTGGGCTGAGGTAAATCATGCCATTTATCTTTAAAAATAGCATCAGCTCCAACAATAACAACCTTATCTCCGTTCTTATTTACTTCAATTTTCTCATGATCCCATGGATTAACCATTTGACTATACGAAGTCAATGAAAAAAAGAAGATAAAGTAGAATAATTTCATATTTTTGTAAGTTTTAAGACGTCGTTTTAAAGCAAAATTCAAACCTATGATAAATATACGAAAAATAGTTAATTTTCCTATTATTCTAATCGTGAAATTTTATCAATATTTTATAAGTCCAATCTTTCCTGCAACCTGTCGATATAATCCAACCTGTTCAAATTACATGCTTGAAGCTTTGAAAATATGGGGCCCTTTAAAAGGTTCTTATCTTGGAATAAAAAGAATATCAAAATGCCATCCTTGGGGAAGTTTTGGCGATGATGAAGTTCCAAAAAAATGTATAAAAAAATGAGATGAAAAAATCTTAAGCATTTTCTTTATCAAGCTGAACAAAAACTCAATTCTATTTTTTACCTTTATCCTCTTAATTTATTTTTAAATACAAAAACATCTGTCGATGAAAAAAATACAAATGGTTGATCTTGTGTCACAATATCAATCAATAAAGCCAGAAATCGATAATGCTATTTTAAGTGTTATTGAAAATGCTCAATTTATAAATGGGCCTGAAGTATCTGGATTTAAAGCTGAATTAGAAAGTTATTTAAATATTAAAAATGTAATTCCATGTGCAAATGGAACAGATGCTCTTCAAATTGCATTAATGGCTTTAGGTTTAAAACCAGGTGATGAAATAATCACTCCTTCATTTACTTATATAGCAACCACTGAAGTAATGGCCCTTCTAGGTTTAAAGCCTGTTTTTGTTGAAGTAAACCCTGATACTTTTTGTATAGATCCTGCAAGAATAAAAGAAGCAATCACAAGTAAAACAAAAGCTATTGTTCCTGTACATTTATATGGTCAAGCTGCACCGATGAATGAAATAATGGAAATCGCACTAGAACATAATTTATTTGTAATTGAAGATAATGCGCAAGCTATTGGATGTGATTATGTTTTAGCAAATGGTCAGACAGTGAAAACTGGAACAATTGGACATATAGGATGTACATCATTTTTCCCTTCAAAAAATCTTGGGTGCTTTGGAGATGGTGGTGCATTATTTACAAATAATGATGAATTAGCTTTGAAAATAAAAATGATTTCAAATCATGGTCAAAGTAAACAATATCATCATGATGTGGTTGGTTGTAATTCTAGATTGGATAATTTACAAGCAGCTGTTTTAAGAATAAAATTAAGAAACCTAGATAAATATAATGCAGCTAGAAATGAAGTTGCAAAGTATTATGATAACTTTTTCGCTAATATAAAAGAAGTTTCAACTCCAAAAAGAGCTGAAAACTCTACACACGTTTTTCATCAATACACTGTTAAATTAGAAGGAGTTAACAGGGATGAATTAAGAAGTTTTTTAGCTGAAAAAGAAATTCCTTCAATGATTTATTACCCTATTCCTGCTCATAAACAAAAAATGTTTGAAGCGTTTGGAAGTTCAAATTCAAATTTACCAATAACGGACTGGTTAACTGAAAGAGTTATTTCATTTCCTATCCATACTGAAATGACAGAAAATCAATTAGAGAGAATTTGTTCCTCTATTGAAGAATTTATTAAAAGTAAATCTTTATGAAAAAAATAGCAGTTGTTGGAACTGGTTATGTAGGTTTGGTTACAGGAACATGTTTTGCTGAAACTGGAAATCAAGTACTTTGCGTAGATATAGATGAAAACAAAGTAAATAGAATGAGAAATGGTGAAGTTCCAATATATGAACCTCACCTAGATGTTCTATTTGAAAGAAACATAAAAGATAATAGAATAAAATTTACAACAGATTTAAAAGAAGCTGTTGATTTTGCAGAAATTATATTCTTAGCCTTACCAACGCCTCCTGGAGAAGATGGTTCAGCTGATTTAAGTTATGTTTTAGGTGTAGCCGAACAACTTGGAAAACTAATGACTGAGTATAAAGTCATAGTTGATAAATCTACAGTTCCAGTGGGTACATCTGATAAAGTTCACGAAGCTATAGAAAAATTTGCTCGTGTAGAATTTTCTGTAGTCTCTAATCCAGAATTTTTAAGAGAAGGGTTTGCTGTTGATGATTTTTTAAATCCAGATAGAGTTGTGGTTGGAACTTCAGATTCAAGAGCTTCAAAAATCATGACTGAATTGTACAAACCATTTATTCATGATGGACACCCATTAATTATAATGGATGAAAAATCTGCAGAATTAACAAAATATGCTGCAAATGCATTTTTAGCTACAAAAATCACTTTCATGAATGAAATAGCTAATTTTTGTGAAGCTGTTGGAGCAGATGTCGATAAAGTTAGGCTTGGAATTGGTTCAGATTCTAGAATAGGTCATAAGTTTTTATACCCTGGAATTGGTTTTGGAGGAAGTTGTTTTCCAAAAGATGTAAATGCATTGCTAAAGAGTGGGAAAGAAGTCGGTTATGATTTCGAAATCATTCAAAGTGTTTTGGATGTAAATGAAAAACAAAAAACAACAATAGTTCATAAAATTAAAAACTTTTATGGTGATATTAAAGGTTTAAAATTTGCAATTTGGGGACTAGCATTTAAACCTGATACAGATGATATTAGAGAAGCTTCCGCGCTTTACATTATCAAAGATTTATTAGCGTTAGGTGCTGAAATTGAAGTGTATGATCCTGAAGCAATGCCAAATGTCAAAAATTTATTAGGAGATACGGTTGCTTTTGCTTCAAATCAATACGACGCATTATTAAACAAGGATGCTTTAATCATTGCAACTGAATGGTCTGCATTTAGAAACCCAGATTTTGATTTATTAAAACAAAATCTTAAACAACCAATCATTTTTGATGGGAGAAATATATACGAATTAGATCAAATGGAAAATTTAGGTTTTTACTATAATTCTGTAGGTAGAAGAACTATTTTGCCATTTGTACAAATAGAAAATAAATGAGTAGTCGTAAACGAATTTTAATAACTGGTGCTGCAGGTTTTTTAGGCTCACATCTTTGTGATCGATTTATCAAAGAAGATTATCATGTGATAGCAATGGATAATCTGATAACTGGTAGATTAAAAAATATTGAGCATCTATTCTCGATTGAAAATTTTGAATTTTACAACCATGATGTTTCAAAATTTATTCATGTTGCTGGAGATTTGGATTATATTTTACATTTTGCTTCACCAGCAAGTCCAATTGATTACTTAAAAATTCCAATACAAACCTTAAAAGTAGGTTCATTAGGAATTCACAATTGTCTAGGTTTAGCAAAAGCAAAAGGTGCTAGAGTATTAATTGCCTCTACTTCAGAAATTTATGGAGACCCTTCTGTTCATCCTCAACCGGAAGAATACTGGGGAAATGTTAACCCTATCGGACCAAGAGGGGTATACGATGAAGCTAAAAGATTTCAAGAAGCGATAACTATGGCTTATCATACTTTTCATGGTGTTGAAACAAGAATTGTTCGTATTTTTAATACGTATGGTCCTAAAATGAGATTAAATGATGGTAGAGTTTTACCAGCTTTTATAGGTCAAGCTCTTAGGGGTGAAGATATTACTATATTTGGAGATGGATCTCAAACTCGAGCTTTCTGTTATGTGGACGATTTAGTTGAAGGAATTTATCGTTTATTACATAGTGACTATACTTTTCCAGTAAACATAGGTAATCCGGATGAAATTTCGATAAAAGATTTTGCTGAAGAAATTATTAAATTGACAGGGACAAATCAAAAAGTAGTTTATCACGACTTACCTGTTGATGATCCAAAACAACGTCAACCCGATATTACTAAAGCGAAAGAAATACTAAATTGGCAGCCAACAGTTGATCGTGCTGAAGGATTGAAAATTACATATGAATATTTCAAAACACTTTCATCTGAAGAATTGACTAAAAAAGAGCACAACGATTTTGAAAAATATATAATTAGATAATGAAATATTTTGCACACGAAACAGCAATCATAGATGAAGGTTGCAAAATTGGAGAAGGAACCAAAATTTGGCACTTTTCACATATTATGTCAGATTGCGAATTAGGTGAAAAATGCAACATAGGTCAAAATGTAGTTGTTTCTCCTGGAGTTAAATTAGGTAAAAATGTTAAAATTCAAAATAACGTTTCAATTTACACTGGAGTAGAATGCGAAGATGATGTTTTTCTAGGTCCTTCAATGGTTTTTACAAATGTCATCAACCCAAGAAGCGCTGTAAATAGAAAAAATGAATATGCCAAAACCATAGTAAAAAAAGGTGCTAGTATTGGAGCTAATGCAACAATAGTATGTGGTCATGATATCGGAGAATATGCATTCATTGGAGCAGGTGCTGTTGTAACAAAAACCATTTTACCCTATTCTTTAGTTGTAGGTAATCCTGCAAGACATATTGGTTGGATGAGTGAATTTGGTCAGCGTTTAGAATTTAATTCTGAAGGAATTGCAATTTGCTCAGAAAGCAATGAAAAATATATCCTAGAAAATAATCAAGTAAAAAAATTAGCATAATGAATTCAAACGATAAAAAAATAAAATTTGCCGTAGTAGGAGCCGGTCATATCGGAAAAAGACATGCAGAAATGATCTGTAGAGAAGCTGAAGGAGAATTGGTTGCAATGGTTGATGTTCGTTCGAAAGAAGAATGCAATGCTGAAAATTTTAACGTTCCTTTTTTTAAAACTATTGAAGAACTTTTGTCTTCAAATTTAGAATTTGACGTAGTAAATATTTGTACTCCAAATGGTTTACATGCAAATCAGAGTTTAGCTGCTCTTGAAGCAAAAAAACATGTCGTTTGTGAGAAACCAATGGGACTTTCTAAAGACAATTGCGAAAAAGTGATTTTTAAGTCATTACAAATGTCTAAAAGTGTTTTTTGTGTAATGCAAAACCGGTACTCTCCTCCTTCACAATGGATTAAATCTGTAGTAAATGATGGAGTTTTAGGTGATATATATATGGTTCAATTAAATTGCTATTGGAACAGAGATGACCGTTATTATAAAAAAGGAGGTTGGAAAGGAACTCCTGATTTAGATGGTGGTACGCTATTTACACAATTTTCGCATTTTATTGATATCATGTATTGGTTATTTGGTGATATTGATAATATACAAGGTAGATTTGCAGATTTTAATCACAAAGATTCAACTACTTTTGAAGACTCTGGATTTGTAAGTTTTGATTTTATAAATGGTGGTATGGGTTGTATTAATTATTCAACTGCAGTTGCTGATCAAAATTTAGAAAGTTCCTTAACTATAATTGGTAGTAAAGGTAGTGTCAAAATTGGAGGACAGTACATGAATGAAGTAGAAGTTTGTAATATTAAAGATTATGAAATGCCAGTTCTAGCTGAATCTAATCCCGCAAATGACTATGGTCCTTACAAAGGGTCTGCAGCAAACCATAATTATGTAATCCAAAATGTTATTAATACATTAAAAGGCAGAACTACAGCTACAACAAATGCTTTAGAAGGGCTTAAAGTTGTTGAGATTATCGAAAGAATTTACAAAATAAGAAACGAGCAATTAAACTATTAAAAATACGAAAATGACTAATTCTATATACAAAAAACTGATTAATAAAGAAGCTAAATTAGCTGTTATTGGACTAGGATACGTTGGTTTACCTATTGCTTTAGAATTTGCAAAACAAATTAAAGTTGTTGGTTTTGACATTAATCAAGAACGAGTTGATTTAATGAACAATAAAATTGACCCAAGTAACGAACTAGATTCTTCTGCATTTGAAAATAGTGATATTTTATTCACCGCTAATTTAGAAGATTTAAAGGATGTAGAATTTTTTATTGTAGCGGTACCTACTCCAATTGACAATGCAAATTTACCAAATTTAAAACCTCTTTTAGGAGCAAGTACTACAGTTGGTAAAGCCTTAAAGAAAGGTGACTATGTTGTATTTGAATCTACTGTTTATCCTGGTTGTACAGAGGAAGATTGTATTCCAGTTTTAGAAGAAATTTCAGGATTAAAATTCAAAAACGACTTCAAAGTAGGATATTCACCTGAACGTATTAATCCAGGAGATAAAGAACATACCTTACAAAATGTAATTAAAGTAGTTTCAGGTTGTTGTGATGAATCTTTAAATGAAATCGCGCAAGTTTATGAACTAGTAGTTAAAGCGGGGGTTCATAGAGCTACAACAATCAAGGTTGCTGAAGCAGCTAAAATTATTGAAAATACACAAAGAGATTTAAATATAGCTTTGATGAATGAATTATCAATAATTTTTAACAAATTGAAAATCAATACATTTGATGTATTGGAAGCTGCAGGAACAAAATGGAATTTCTTAAAATTCTCACCTGGATTAGTAGGTGGACATTGTATAGGAGTTGACCCATATTATTTAACACATAAAGCTGCTCAAGCAGGATATCATTCAAAAGTTATCACCAGTGGTAGATATGTAAACGACTCAATGGGAGGTTATATTGCGAAGCAATCCGTTAAAAAAATAATTGCACAAGGAAAACATATACAAGACGCTAAAGTTTTGGTTATGGGTGCAACTTTTAAAGAGGATGTGTCTGATATTAGAAATTCTAAAGTAATTGATATTGTAAATGAATTAATTTCTTTTCAAGTTCATGTGGACGTTATTGATCCTCACGCAAGTTCAGATGAGATGCTTCATGAATATGGTGTAGGACTTATTAATACCCCTTCAAATGATTATGATGCGATTGTAGTAGCGGTTAATCACAAAGAATACAAAACATATTCTGAACAAAACTTTAAAGATTTATTGAAAGATCAAAAAGGTTTATTTGTGGATGTTAAAGGGATATTTAAAGGTCAAATTAAAGAGTTAGAATACTGGAGTTTATAAGATGAGTTTTATCAAAAACATATTAGTAACTGGGGGTGCAGGATTTATTGGATCTCATGTAGTTAGAAGATTAGTAAATCGTTACCCTGAATACAGAATTATTAATTTTGATAAACTTACCTACGCTGGTAATTTATCAAATTTAATAGACATAGAAAATAAACAAAATTACCATTTTGTAAAGGGAGATATTTGTTCTGAACAAGACGTTACTAAAGTATTTGAGGAATTTAAGATTTCTGACATCATTCATTTAGCTGCTGAATCTCATGTTGATAGATCTATTGAAGGGCCAATGGAATTTGTTTTAACAAATGTTGTTGGTACTGTAAATTTACTTCAGCACGCTAAAAAATATTGGCAAAATGAGAATCATGTTTTTCATCACGTTTCAACTGATGAAGTTTATGGAAGTCTTGGTGATGAAGGATTATTTGAAGAAACTACTTCATATGATCCAAGAAGCCCATATTCGGCTTCAAAAGCATCTTCAGATCATTTTGTAAGAGCTTTTTACCATACATTTGGTTTACCTATTAAAATGTCGAATTGCTCAAATAATTATGGTAGTCATCATTTTCCTGAAAAATTAATTCCTCTTGTCATTCATAACATTGTCAATAAAATATCAATCCCTGTTTATGGAAAAGGAGAGAATATTAGAGATTGGCTTTGGGTGGAAGATCATGCGAGTGCAATTGATACAATATTTCATAATGGAAAAATTGGTGAATCGTACAATGTTGGCGGATTAAATGAATGGACTAACATAGAGTTGGTTAAATATCTATGCAAAATTCTTGATAAAAAATTAGATCGAAAAGAAGGTGAAAATGAAAAGTTAATCACTTTTGTAAAAGATAGAGCAGGACATGACGCTAGATATGCAATCGATGCTTCAAAATTGGAAAAAGAACTTGGTTGGAAACCATCATTACAATTTGAAGAAGGCCTTGATAAAACTGTAGATTGGTTTTTAACAAATCAAGAATGGGTAAACAAAATTACAAGTGGAGATTACAAGGAATATTATCAAAAAATGTATCAATAATCTATAGCTATTATGGGGTTACTTTCAAAACTATTTTCGAAAAAATTAGATACTCCAGCAGATTTATCTATTTTACAAACAGATATGCATAGTCATTTAATTCCTGGAATTGACGATGGCTCAAAAACGTTAGATGAAACAATAGCAATTCTTCATAAATTTAAAGAATTGGGGTATAAAAAAGTAATAACCACTCCTCACATTATGAGTGATTTTTATAGGAATACACCCGAAATCATATTAAACGGACTTCAAACTGTAAAAGAAGAACTAGAGAGAATCTCATTAGATATACAAATTGAAGCAGGAGCTGAGTATTATTTTGATGAAACTCTATTTGAACTTTTAGAAAATGATAAATTTTTAACTTTTGGTGATAAACATGTATTAATAGAATTTTCTTTTTCAGCGGCACCTCAAGAACACGAAAAATTATTTTATGAAATGAGAATAAAAGGTTATAAACCCGTGATAGCTCATTTTGAAAGATACTTATTCTACCATGGATCAATCGAGCAAGCTATCTTATGGCGAGAAAAAGGATTACTAATTCAAATGAATATTAATTCTCTTTTCGGTCATTATGGTCCATCTGTCAAAAAACAAGCTGAAATGTTAATTGATGCAGGTCAAATTGATTTAATAGCAACTGATTGTCATAGATTAGAACATCTGTCAATTTTAGAACAAAATCTCTCATCAAATTATTTGAAAAAAGCTTTATCGCTTAACCTTTCAAACTATAAACTATAATAATAAAATTATCAATGAATAACGCTAGAAAAGATTGGACTCAAATAAAAACAAATGATAGCTGGGCAATTTTCAAAATTATGTCAGAGTTTGTTGAAGGATATGAGAGAATGTCTAAAATTGGACCTAGTGTATCTATATTTGGTTCTGCTAGAACGAAACCTGACAATAAATACTATCAAATAGGACAAGAAATTGCTAAAAAATTATCAAATCTAGGATATGGTATAATTACAGGTGGTGGTCCAGGAATTATGGAGGCTGCAAATAAAGGTGCTCATGAAGTTGGCGGTAAAAGTGTAGGATTAAATATTGATTTACCATTTGAGCAAAATCATAATCCGTATATAGATGCCGAACATAATTTAGAGTTCGATTACTTTTTTGTAAGAAAAGTAATCTTTGTAAAATATTCACAAGCATTTGTAGTAATGCCTGGTGGATTTGGTACTTTAGATGAAATGTTCGAAGCAATTACTCTTATTCAAACTAATAAAATAAACAAAAGACCAGTAGTATTAGTTGGTAAATCTTATTGGACAGGCTTAATTGATTGGATAAAAAAAGCAATGTTAGAAGACGAACAAAATATTTCTCCTGAAGATTTGAATTTATTTATTTTAGTTGATACAGCTGATGAAGCTGTTCAACATATTGATGATTTTTATAAATCACATCAACTTACACCGAACTTTTAAACTATAAAAGGAAAACCTTTTTAAATTCATTATATTTGTTAATAGAATTAGTATAGCAATGGAATTATTAAAAAAAATTAAGGCATTCGTTTTAACGAAACATTTCTTTAAACATTTAGGTATTATAATTTTAACCTACTTAGTTGTGGTAAGTTTCGTGATTTTTTACTTAGATAGTTATACTAACCATGGACAAAAAATTAAAGTACCAAATTTAATTGGCAAAAACATAAATAATATAAAATCATTACTTGAAGAGAATGATTTAGCATTTGAGATTATTGAAGAAAAATATGACCCTAAAAAACCTGAAGGTACGATTTTAGAACAAGATCCAATTGGTACAAATTTATCAACAGTTTACGTAAAAGAAGGTAGAATAATACGACTTCGAATTTCCAAAAAAACAGACCTAGTTGAAATGCCAAGCCTTTTAAATAAATCTGAAAGATTTGCATTACAAGTATTAAAAAATAGAGGTTTAAAATATAAAATTGAATATAAAACTTCGAGTGAATCAGATGGAGCTGTACTCCAACAGAAATATAGAGGAAAAACAATCAAAGAAGGTGAAAAAATTCAAATAGGTTCGGTAGTTCTATTAATAATTGGAAGAAATGAAGGGGGTGAACCCGTACAAATTCCTAACTTATATGGATTATCAATTTTTGATGCTAAAGACAGTGTTTTAAGAATTAAATCACTATCCTATATTGCTATATGTCCTGATTGTTTAAACTATGATGATTCATTAAAAGCCAGAGTAGAAACACAAACTCCTGAATATATAGAAGGTGTATTATCTCCTTTTGGAACTACAGTGACAGTTTTTGCTTCACCAAATTTTGAATAAATCATCACAATAAATAACTAAAAATAGAGTTTATTTAAGAAATAATTAAAAATGAAACTATTAACCTGTTTATTTATTCTATTAAATTTTACATATTTATTTTCACAAAGTGAAGCTTTAAGTCCTATTATTAAAAATTCATTAATTTATAAATCAGAGTCAAATAAAAAAGAAAAAAAAACAATCACGTTTGATAGTACTTTCATTTATGTATATGACACTTTAAGTCTTCCTTTTTTTGATGAATTCAGTACAAATAAAATTCAAAAATACACGCAAAATTTTAACGATCAAGATGTTACTTTTGATAAAAAATATAAGCTGATTAAAGCTGATAATATAACACCTTATAAAAAAACCGATAAATTTTCTTCTAATCTAACTTACCGTAAAACTTATTCAGTAGATGGATTAACACATAATGATGTTCCTCTCCCTTTAATTCAAATAAATGTTGGAGATTTAAAAACGTATCCAGTACAATATTCTAATAAAAATGTTCATCCAGCATATAATATTATAGATTCATTAGGTATTATAAATGATGTGCCAGACACAATTGAATTAGTAAGCAATGAAATCGATATAGTTCAAGATTCTGCAACACAATTTTTTAAACCAATAAATGATCCTAATTTTATTTGGGTCGATGATAATGCCTATCATAATTATAATTTTGGATATATGCCCAAATCAATTGGTGTAATGACTTTTGATGGATTAGATGAAAATGGAAAAGCTTATCAATTAGGGGGAACAAATGCAGATTATGCTGATCTATTAACTTCTAAACCAATTGATTTATCAACAAAAGCAATTTCTGATTCAGTATACCTAAGTTTTCTATATCAATGTGGTGGTTATGGTGAAGAACCAGACTCAACCGATTCTTTAATCTTAGAGTTTTACAATAAAAACCTTGACAAATGGGAATGGATTTGGAGTACTAGTGGAGGTAAATACTATAAAGATTTTAAACTAGGCCATATTTTAATAAAAGACTTAAAATATTTTAAAAAAGGGTTTAAAATTAGATTTAAAAATTACGGGCAAAAATCAGGCGGATTTGATCATTTTAATATCGATTATGTACATTTAAGAAGTTTATCTGGTTATGAGGATACATTATTTAAAGACTTTTCATGGATATACCCAATAAACTCAATATTAAAAGATTACACCTCTGTTCCATGGGATCATTATAAAAATAATAATTTAGATAAAATTTCAAACAAAAAAGATATTTCTATCAGAAATGGCAGTAACATTCCTGAAAACAATTCATTACCTGGCAAAATAGAAATATTTTATAATAATCAACTAGAAAGTAATTTTCAAATTAATGGGAATACACTTTCCAATGGTAGTTTAAATTATGCACCTAGAACAAATTATACAAGTATACATGACTTTTCAAATGTAATAAAATTTAATCCAACCAAAATTGGAACAAAACAAACATATAGAGTAAAAGGTACAGTGGAGGCTCAATTTCCAAATTTTAATCAAAATGATACCACGAACAGTTTACAATATTTTGGTAATTACTACAGCTATGATGACGGAACCGCAGAAGCAGCTTATGGTATAATAGGAAAACAATCTAATTTAGCAATTCAATATACGCCATACGAATCAGACTCAATAATTGGAATACAAACTTGCTTTGTAGAATCAGCAACTGATGTTTCTAAAAAATTATTTTTGTTTTGTATTTGGAAAGATGATAATGGAATTCCTGGAGAATTAATTTATGAAGATGAACTATACTCACCAAGAACTCCAATTTATAACTATGGTAAAAATAATTTTTACACATACTATTTTAAAAACAATCAAAAAATTAAAATTGATGGAACATTTTATATTGGTTGGAGACAATTTGATTCAGAAAGATTAAATATTGGATTTGATAAAAACATTATTAATAACTCTAAGAATTTCTACAGTTTAGATCGCGGAGCATCTTGGATAAATTCAGAGGTTGAAGGTTCAATAATGATGCGCCCTGTATATTCAACTTCAATGGATGCTGAACTAGGTTTAAGTGAAAAAAATAATGAAATTAACGAATTAATAATATATCCAAACCCTACAAATTCAAAAATCAAAATTGACGGCGACTTTAAAAGTATAGAAATTTATAGTATAGATGGTAAATTAATTTTAACAACCACTGAAAATAATATAAATATTGAAAATCAAGTAAATGGTATCTATCTTATAAATGTTATAGGAAAAAACAATAAAATTTTTAAAATAATAAAAAACTAATGCAAGAAGAATTCGAAGAAATTGAAAATGAAGAAAATGAAGAAGAAGAATTATTTGAGCATTATCGTTTTAAAGTAGATCCTGGACAGGAAATTCTCAGAATTGATAAATTTTTACTTGATAGACTTCCAAATACTTCAAGAAATAAAATACAATTTGCAGCGAAAAACGGCAATGTTTTAGTTAATTCTGAATCAGTAAAACCTAATTACAGAGTTAAACCAGGAGATGAGATTTCTATCGTAATGCCCTACCCTGTAAGAGAAATTGAGCTTATTCCTGAAAATATACCAATAGAAATAGTTTATGAAGATGATTATTTAGCAATAGTAAATAAACCTTCCAACATGGTTGTTCACCCTGGGTACGGGAACTATACCGGTACTTTAGTCAATGCAATGGTTTATCATTTTGATAATTTACCAGTTAGAATTCATGATTATTTTGGACGACCAGGATTAGTTCATCGTTTGGATAAAAATACAACTGGAATTATGGTTATAGCTAAAACAGAACATGCCCTTTCTAATTTAGCTAAACAATTTGCCGATAGAACAACTGAAAGAAGATATCATGCATTAGTTTGGGGAGATATTGAAGAAGATGGAACAGTAACTGGAAACATAGGTAGATCGCTTAAAAACAGAAAAATAATGACTGTTTTTCCTGATGGTGAATATGGTAAACATGCAGTAACTCATTATAAAGTTTTAGAAAGATTTGGACTCGTAACATTAATCGAATGTAAATTAGAAACTGGTAGAACACATCAAATTAGAGCACATCTTAAACATATTGGCCATCCACTATTTAATGATAATGAATATGGTGGAGACAAAATAGTTAGAGGTACAACACATACAAAATATAAACAATTCATTGATAATTGTTTTTCATTGATACCTGGACAAGCTTTACATGCAAAAACACTTGGATTCAATCATCCATTTACTAAAAAAGACATGTTATTTGATTCAAATTTAGTTGATGGATTTGATAAAATTCTACAAAAATGGAGAACCTATACTAAGGAAAAAGAATAAACTATTATTTAGATAATTAACTAAATATCAAAATACTTTGAATTAACATTTTTTATTTGTTACTTCGTCAACATTTTAAGAAAATATACAATTATGAACGGTAAAATATTTTTAATACTATTTTTTATATGTATTTCATTGAGTTCAATTTCTCAAAAATATATTCAAAAAGCCGAAACAGCTTATAAAAGTCAAAATTATGGAACAGGAATTGATGTTCTAAAATCAACATACGAAAAGGCATCTAGAAAAGGAGCCAAAGCAAAAAAACATAAAGGTGATTTAGCTTTCAAAATTGCAGAAAGTTATAGATTAACTGAAAAATTCAAAGATGCAAATGAGTGGTATGATAGAGCAATTTTGTTAGAATATTTTGAAACTGAACCATTAATCTATTTTTATAATGCAGAAATGCTTAGAATGATGGGAGAACTAGAAAAGGCTAAAAAAAACTACTCGCTTTTCAAAACTATAAAACCAGATGATAAACGAGGTGATGTAGGTTTAACATCATGTACTACTGCTATTGATTTAAAAGAAGATAAAGGTAGATATGTAATTGAAAATCAAACTGCATTAAATAAAGGAGGAATAGATTTATCTCCAGCTTTTGGTGACAACAAAACATCCAAAATATATTTTTCTTCAAGTAGAAATGGTGTTACTGGTGCTGAAATTGATCCAAGGTCAGGTGAAAACTATATGGATATATGGATGTCAGAAATGGATAAAAAAGGACATTGGGGTGAACCAAAATTAATTTCTGGCACGGGAATAAACACTGAACACAATGAAGGTTCCGTTTGTTTTGATAGTCGTTTCAAAACCATGTTCTTCACTCGTTGCCCTAACGAAAAAAAGAAAAATCTAGGCTGTGAGATATGGATGTCTGAATCAAAAGGAAAAGATGAATGGAGTGAACCTAAAAAATTATTACTTACTCCAAATGACTCAATAACAGTAGGACATCCTTGTGCATCTGAAGATGGTAAATTTTTAATATTTGTTTCTGATTTACCTGGAGGTTTTGGTGGAAGAGATTTATGGTACACAACATATGAAAGAAAAACAGATTCTTGGTCAATACCTGTAAATATGGGGCCTGAAATAAATACTCCAGGAAATGAAATGTTCCCTACTTTTGGTAAAAATGGTAAATTATACTTTGCTACTGATGGAATGCCAGGATTAGGAGGGTTAGATATTTTTGCAGCATCGAAAGTAAATGGTAAAAACTCATGGGAAAATCCTAGAAATGTAGGTTACCCTATCAATTCAGAAAATAATGATTACTCTTTAATAGAATATACTGATAAAAAAGGATTTTTCACCTCTGAAAGAAAAAATAATAATGGAGGGAATGAATTTGATGCAGATATATACTCATATGATTTACCTCCTAATACTTTTGATTTAAAAGTAATCTTAAGCGAAGTTGGGCAAAAGCAAAATCGAATAGCAGATGTAAAAGTTACCGTTAATGGTCCAGATGCTTCAAATTCATGGGAAGGATTCACAAATAAAGATGGAATTATTTTTTGGGATAAAAAACCATCTGGTGATAGATATATAGCTGAGAATACTTCTTATACAATTTCAATTGAAAAAATAGGTTTCAAAGAAGATAAAAAAGGTGCTCAATTTACAACTCAAGGATTGACAACAAATCAATCTTTCATAATAGAATTAGCACTATTACCAATTGTTACAAAACCTATTAGATTACCTGAAGTGAATTATATTTTAGGTAAATCAACTCTAGTTGTAAATGAAACTATTAATTCTAAAGACTCATTAAATTTTGTTTTCGATTTATTAAATGAATATCCAGGTATGATACTTGAATTAAGTTGTCATACAGATTCTAGAGGAAGTGATGTAGCTAATCAAGCTTTATCTGAAGCTAGGGCTATCGAATGTGTAAACTATTTAGTAAAAGAAAAAGGTATTGATTCAAGAAGAATTGTTGCAGTAGGTAAAGGAGAAAAAGAACCAGCAATCATAACAGATGCGATTACAGGTGAAAAAACAACTCTAACAGAAGCTTATATAAATCAGTTTAAAACATCTGATTCAGTTAAATTTGAAAAACTTCATCAAATGAATCGACGTGCAGAAGGTAAAGTATTATCAATGGATTTTGATCCTAATACAGCACCTCCTTTAAATAAATAATTGATCTTGATCGACATTAAAAAAGGCTGTTCTTTAATTAGAACAGCCTTTTTTAATGTCGATCAATTTAAAAT
>CANCEQ010000014.1 GCA_947375085.1 Flavobacteriales bacterium | reverse complement strand
TATCCTCAATTCTTCTTTCAAACATTCATGGTATACTTTTTCATATAAACCTGGACCTAAAGTTTTATGAACTTCAATTGCGGCTCCATTAATTTGATAAGTCAAATGAGTTAATTCAGATTTAGTTAGTGTCGTCATTATTTTATTTTTCTATTGAATTTAATAAAAAAGTTCATTACAAGAAATAATCTATTGATTTTTTTGTAACACAAAAGATGCTGCATTGCGGCAATTCACAAAAGGAATCAACAAAAGGACCACAAAAGTTTTTAAGTATTAGGTATGAGAAACCGCTTTGTAGTTGAGAGTAAAACGGGTTTTTATTTCTTCACATATCTTAAAAAATACTTCTTTGTTCTTTTGATGCTTCCTTTTGTGGTCTTTTGTGTTAAAAGAAAAAAGGCAGGTTATAAGCTCTAAATCCACAATGATTTGTTCATAGATTTCATATAAAATTAATATGAAATCAAAATTAATTTGGGCTTTTTCTTCCATCTTTGCGAAATGATTTTGTTTAATAGAGAATTAAGTTGGTTGTCTTTTAATGCACGTGTGCTGCAAGAAGCAACAGATGAGCGAGTTCCATTGGTAGAGAGAATGCGTTTTTTAGGAATTTATTCAAGTAATATGGATGAATTTTTTAGAGTACGTGTAGCCAATCTTCGTCGTATGATTTTGGTAGGAGATAAGTCAGTGCATGGATTCGAAGGAACGCCTAAAGAATTATATGCAACAATAAGAACAGTCGTGGTAAAGCAACAAAAACAATTTGAAATTGCTTATCAAAATATTCTACAAGAACTTTCAAATCAAGGGATTAATCAATTGGATGAAACTCAATTGGATGAATCACAATTAGCAGAATTATACGAGTTTTATAACATAAAGCTTAAGCACGAAATTGTACCAATCATTTTAGATCCTAAAACACCATTTCCACGTTTAAGGGATTATGCTATTTATTTGGCTATAAAAATGGTTTCTAATGAAACGGGTAAAATTCAATATGCATTAGTTAAAATTCCGATAGAATTTCCTCGTTTTTACCGTTTTCAAAAATCAGATAAGAATTATTTCATTTTATTAGATGATATTATTCGTGTCCATTTAAAATCTATTTTTTCGATTTTTCGATTTGATACAATTGAGGCATATACTTTTAAATTTACCCGAGATGCAGAATTAAATTTGGATGATGACATAGCTGTTTCATTTATAGATAAAATTGAAAAAAGTGTCAAAAATCGTAAGAAAGGTGAACCTGTTCGTTTTGTTTACGACCAAAGAATGCCGAAAGATTTATTAGATTACCTGACAAAATCTTTAAATCTAAAAGGAGCAACGAATTTAATTCCAGGAGGAAAATACCATAATTTCAAAGATTTTATGTCGTTTCCAAATTTTGAAAGAAACGATTTTGTTTATGAAGCTCGTCCTCCGCATGCTCATCCAGATTTAGAAGATAAACGTAGTCTTTTGAAAGTGGTACTTGATAAAGATGTCATGCTTCATTTTCCATACCAACGATTTGATTATGTGGTAGATATGATTCGTGAAGCTGCTATTGATCCTAAAGTGGTTTCGATTAAAATCAATGTTTACCGTGTTGCTTATCAATCTCAGGTAATGAATGCTTTGATGAATGCGGTGAGTAATGGAAAAGATGTTACTGTTGTAATGGAATTACAAGCACGATTTGATGAGGCAAATAATTTATATTGGTCGAATCGATTGAAAGAAAATGGAGCGAAAGTTTTATACGGAATTCCAGAGTTAAAAATTCATTCGAAATTAATTCAGATAACACGACATTCAAAAGGGAAAGAGCAATTTATTACCTACGTTGGGACGGGAAATTTTAATGAAAAAACGGCTCGAATTTACGGTGATTTAGGATTATTTACTTCCAATCAATCGATTTCTAAAGAAGTAAAAAAAGTATTCCATTTAATTGAAAATCATTTTAATAGAGGTCTTTTCCGTCATTTAATGGTTTCACCTTTTAATACAAGAAGGAAAATCATCAATATGATTGATGGTGAGATTAATTTAGCGAAAAAGAAAAAGAAAGGTTGGATTCGTTTAAAATTAAACAATTTAACAGATAAAATAATGATCGAAAAATTATACGAAGCAAGTAATGCAGGTGTAAAAATTGAATTGATCATCAGAGGTGTTTCGTGTATTGTTCCAGGTGTTAAAAAACAAAGTGAAAATATTAAGGTTATAAGTATTGTAGATCGTTATTTAGAGCATGCCCGTTTTATGATTTTCGGAAACGGTGGTGAACCTTTGTATTTTGTGACAAGTGCTGACTGGATGGAAAGAAATTTAGACAAACGAATCGAAGTTGGTTGCCCGATTTTAAGTGATAATTTAAAAAGAGAACTGGATTTGATTTTTGATTATCAATGGAGGGGGAATAACAAAGCCCGTATCATCGATCAAAAACAAAGAAACTTATACAGAGCAAAAGGAAACAATGAATCGTTTCATTACCAAGAAGAAATGTATAATTACTATAAGATTGATGCTTAATTTTTTTAACACAAAAGGACACAAAAGAAAGCATCAAAAGAACAAAGAAGAATTTTTTAAGATAGGTTAAGAAATAAAAAACCATTTTTCTCTCAACTGAATAGTAGTTCCCTTTCCGCGGGCATAAAAACTTTTGTGACCCTTTTGTTGATTCCTTTTGTGCAATACTGCTCTGCAGTATCTTTTGTGTTTAAAAACATATTATTCTTCATTCAAAAAAGTTAACTTTGGAATTCATATTTTAAGAATGTTCATAGATACCCATACCCATTTATTTTCGGATTCGTTTGATGAAGATAGAGATGTCGTTGTTCAACGTGCTATTGATGCTGGTGTTTCAAAGTTGCTTTTACCAAACATTGATATTTCAAGTATTGATGCAATGCACACTCTAGCAGCAAAATATCCTGAAAATTGTTATTCAATGATGGGGTTACACCCTGGCTATATCAAAGAAGATTGGAAAGAACAATTAGCAGTAATCGAAAAACATTTATTTTCAACTAAATACGTTGCTGTTGGTGAAATTGGAATGGATTTGTATTGGGATAAAACATTCGTAAAAGAACAAGCTGAAGCCTTTACACAACAAGTCAAATGGGCTAAAGAATTGAAATTACCAATCGTTATTCACGCAAGAGATGCTTTTCAGGAAATTTTTGACATCGTTGATGAATTAATAGACGAAAATTTAACGGGTGTATTTCATTGTTTTACAGGTTCTTTAGAACAAGCAAATCATATTTTAGGATATAAGAATTTCAAATTAGGAATAGGTGGAGTTTTGACTTATAAAAAAGCTGAATTAGATAAAGTAATTGAGCATATTGATATTCAACATTTGGTTTTAGAGACAGATTCACCCTATTTACCACCAACTCCTCATAGGGGAAAAAGAAATGAAAGCAGTTATTTATTGCACATTGCCGAAAAATTAGCCGATGTATATTCAATTACTTTGAAAGAAGTGGAGGAGAGAACAACAAAAAATGCAATAGAAATATTTAAATTGGGGTAATAATTAATTGCGCATTTCACTAACCACATAATTTATGAATGACGACTTAACTTTAACACAAAATCAAATTGAGCACTTAATATATTATATACGAGGAGTATATGTTATGTTTGACCGTGATTTAGCAGAAATATATCAAGTTGAAACGAAAGTTTTAAACCAAGCGGTAAAAAGAAATATTGCTCGTTTTCCTGATGCTTTTCGATTTCAAATAACAGATGAGGAACTTTTCGATATAACTTCAAATGCTGATCGTTCGAGTTCAAGGTCACAATTTGTGACCTTGAACAAAAAACGCGGGAACAATATAAAATACCTACCTTATGTGTTTACAGAACAAGGGGTTGCAATGCTTTCTGCTATATTAAGAAGTGATGTAGCAATTCAAGTAAGTATACAAATTATCAATGCTTTTATAGAAATGCGTAAGACGATTAATCATCATCAAGGGTTATTACAACGTGTTGAAAATATTGAACGTAAAATTTTAAAATCAGATGATAAAATAGAACATATCTTAAATGCGATTGAAAATAAAGAATTTATTCCCAGTCAAGGTGTGTTTTTTGAAGGTCAAGTGTTTGATGCTTATTTATTTGCAACTAAAATTATTAAGTCTGCAAAGAAAAGTATTGTGTTAATTGATAATTATATAGATGAAACTACTTTAGTTCATTTATCAAAGAAAGAGAAAAGTGTAAAAGTATTATTACTTTGCAAAAATCAAAGTAAACAGTTAGTTTTAGATGTTCAAAAATCGAATATCCAATATGGGAATTTTGAAATAAAAAATTTTATTGATAGTCATGATCGTTTTTTAATAATTGATAGTATGGAAATATATCATTTGGGAGCATCTTTGAAAGATTTAGGTAAAAAGTGGTTTGCTTTTTCAAAAATGGATAAAAATTCTGTTGAAAGCATAATGAATAAAATCTCACTATGAATGTTTATTTTAGACGTGAATTAGGATTAAATATAGAAACAAAACAATGACAAATAAACCAAAATTATTAATCATTTATACAGGTGGGACAATTGGAATGATCAATGATCCTAAAACGGGACATTTGGTTAGTTTTGATTTCGATCATATTTACCAGCAAGTACCAGAATTGGAGCGCTTGCACGTTTCTTTGGAGACAATTAGTTTTCATCCTCCGATAGATTCTTCTGAAATGAATCCTGTTTTTTGGACTGATATTGCTCAAAAAGTATATGATAATTATGCGAATTATGATGGTTTTGTCATTTTACACGGTTCTGATACAATGGCTTATACAGCATCTGCTTTAAGCTTTATGCTACAGAACTTATCGAAACCAGTAATTTTAACAGGATCTCAATTACCTATTGGAACGATTCGTACTGATGGAAAAGAAAATTTAATTACGGCGATTGAAATAGCTGCATCTAAAAACGAAAAAGGAGAAAGTAGAATTCAAGAAGTTGCGGTATATTTTGAATTTTCATTGTTTAGAGGGAATAGATGTTCTAAAATTTCAGCCAATCAATTTGAGGCGTTCAGTTCACCGAATTACCCAAAATTAGCGGAAGCAGGAATTGAAATAAATTATAATTTAGAAAAAGCTTATATTTCTGAATCAAAAGAACTTACGCTTTTTACTGATTTTGATAATCATGTAGCTCTATTGAAAATTTTCCCTGGATTTTCGGCGAATGTATATAAAAATCTATTTGACATTCAGCAAGTTAAAGGGATTATTATGGAAACGTTTGGAGCAGGCAATGCACCAAGTAATGATGAGTTCAGACAGTTGATTTCCAATTATATACAAAATGGAGGAATTATATTAAACATCACACAATGTAATTCGGGAAGTGTTCAACAAGGGAAATATGAAACCAGTTCTTTCTTTGATAAAGTGGGTGTAATTTCCGGAAAAGATATGACAACAGAAGCAGCACTAGCGAAAATGATGTATTTATTAGGAAGTCAAGATTCGAAAGAAGAAATACAGCGAAAGTTAGCCATTTCTTTGCGAGGAGAATTAACGGAATAAATTTAGTTCAATGAATTTTATAGATATACTCATCTTAATACCGGTAATTTATGCCGCTTGGAAAGGGTTTAAACACGGATTAATAATCGAAGTTTTTACCTTGTTAGCATTGGTAGTTGGAATTTATGCAGGTATCCATTTCTCTGATTTTGCAGCTAAAACCTTAAAAGAATCGTTTTCATGGGATTCAAAATATGTTCCTGTTGTTTCATTTACTGTGACTTTTTTAGCGGTTGGGGCAATGGTTTATTTTGCTGGGAAAGCGATTGAAAGAGTGGTGAAATTAACAGGATTAACTCCTTTAAATAAGGGCTTTGGCGTTTTCTTTTCGGTATTGAAAATGGTTTATTTCATAAGTGTTTTTATCATTTTGATTGAGTCGTATGATGAAAAGAGCGATTTCTTTCCCGAAAAAACAAAAGAGGAATCGATTTTATATAATCCAGTTAAAAAAGTGTCAACTGCTACTATACCGGGAATTTCAGAAAGTACTATATTTCTTAAAAATGCGTTTAAATCTGAAAGTGATAGTACTGGATTAACGGTTGATGAGGTAATCAGAGCAAAAGAGATTGCAGATAGTTTAGGTATCGATGCAAATGATGCTGTAAAAATCAAAGAAATTCACGATAAATATGATAAGTAGATTTCTAGTTTTTTTATTTTTAATCATCTCTTTATCAGGATTTTCTCAAGATAAAAAACGATTTAATTTATCTTGGTTTAAGTCAGATATTACGGTTCGTAAATCAGGTCCCTATATTGGTTTACAACGCGGAGCCTATTTGGTTCCTGAATTCGGAGGTGAAATGCAATGGAAAAAGGTAAAATTGGTTAAACCCATAACCAATGCAGTTCACGTTGGTTTTACCTATAATTTTATGAGAAATGTCCTAGGTTATGATATGGGTTATTGGTTTAAAACAGGAAGATTGAATTTAACCTATGGAGCTAATTTAATATATCGAACAGATTTCACACACGATAAAATTGGTTTTGCTCCAGTATTAGGGTTTAAATTTACTCAACTACATTTGCAAACAGGATATCATTTTATGGCTCCTTTTTCACCAGAAATTAAAACGAATACATTTTTTGTTTCGCTTCGTTTTGTACTGGTAAACAACAGAGATGTAGATTTTGATTAAGCTAGCTAAAATGTCACAAAATAAGAAAGCCATAGTTTCCGTAACCAATGATTTATTTACTGATCAGCGTGTACATAAAGTATGTCTTTTTTTAGAAAGTCAAGGTTTTTCAGTAGTCTTAGTTGGTAGAAAACGAAAATCAAGTAAAGAGTTACCTCTTAGAAGTTATCAGACCAAACGTTTTAATTTATTTTTTGATAAAGGCGCCAAGTTTTATGCAGAATATAATTTTCGTCTGTTTTGGTATTTGATGTTTAAAAAAGTAGATGTTTTTGTAGCGAATGATTTAGATACGTTGTTAGCCAACTATTTAGCAAGTAAATTCAAGCCAAATACTCGATTGGTTTACGATTCTCACGAATATTTTACAGAAGTTCCAGAGTTAATTCATCGTAAAAAAGTGAAGCAAATTTGGGAAGCAATAGAAGGGTGGATTTTTCCAAAATTGAAAACTATTTATACTGTAAATAGTTCAATAGCAAAGTTATACGCTGATAAATACCAAAAAGAAATAAAGATCGTTCGTAATATTGCCCCAAGATGGGAGTCAAATAATTTGAAATCGAAACAAGAACTGGGTATTCCTGAAAACAAGAAATTAATTGTTTTACAAGGGGCAGGAATAAATATTGATAGGGGAGCAGAGGAAGCGGTTCAAGCAATGAAATGGGTGGAAAATGCTGTCTTAATGATTGTGGGTGATGGAGATGTAGTTCATCAGTTGAAGAAATATGTCATTGATAATCAATTAGATTTAAAAGTCCTATTTTTTGATAAACGTCCCTATAATGAAATGATGAACTTCACTTATTATGCGGATTTAGGATTGACCTTGGATAAGCCGACAAATATTAATTACCGATATTCTTTGCCGAATAAAGTCTTTGATTACATTCAAGCTGAAACTCCAATCGTAGCTACTAATCTGATTGAAATTTCAAGAATTGTTGAAGAATTTAAAGTTGGGGAAGTAATCAATGAATTTACACCAGAAAATTTAGCTTTTGTATTAAATTCACTTTTAAAAGATGAAAGTAGATTAACAGTTTTTAAAGAAAATTGTTCAAAGGCAGCAAAAGTGTTAAATTGGGAAAATGAAATGCAAGTATTAAAAGAAATATATTTATCAATTGACTGAAAAACAGATTCATATCGTTGCTTTTGACGTGCCATTTCCAGCAGATTACGGAGGTGTGATTGATATTTATTATCGTATTAAAGCATTGTATGAATTAGGTTATAAAGTAACATTACACTGCTTCGATTATGGAAGGGGGGAGCAACCTCATTTGTCTGAAATTACTGAAAAAGTATATTATTATTCTCGTTCAAAAACAATTTGGAATGGGTTAAATAAACGTCCTTTTATTGTTGCATCACGAAGATCAAAAGCTTTGTTAAATAGATTGTTACAAGATGATTTTCCAATTCTTTTTGAAGGGATTCATACAGCCTGGTTTTTAGAAAATGCTGAAATCCAAAAACGAAAAACAGTTGTTAGAACGCATAATATTGAGCAAGATTATTACATTTCATTATCCAAAAATGTCGGTTTTTTAAAATCACTTTATTTTAAGTTAGAAGCTTATAAATTAAAAAGATACGAGTCTATATTAGAGCGTGCAGGAGAAGTGCTTTGCATCAAAGAATCAGATGCAGATCATATGCGAATGTTTAATTCAAATACATTTGTTTTACCTGCTTCGCTTCCGGTATTATCCAAAAAAGGCTATGTTCATACTGAGTTGTTTGCTTTGTTTAATGGAAATCTTTCAGTACCTGAAAATGAAGCTTCAGCGTGTTGGATTATTGAAAATATATGGAGTAAAAATAGATCTTTGATTCCTCTTAAAATAGCAGGTAAAAATCCGTCTGAAAAACTAATTAAATTATCGAATCAATACGCGATTACACTAATATCAAATCCGTCAAAAGAGGAAATGGATTCACTTCTTTACAATGCAAGAGTACATATCTTGGTATCTGACCAAGCTACTGGTGTGAAATTAAAACTACTTTCTGCTCTTCAAACTTCGGGTCACGTTTTAGTAAACCATAAAATGGTTGATGGAACTAATTTAGGTTCTATTTCAACTGTTTGTAATACAACTGAAGAATTCATTTTAAACCTAAAACAATATTCTGAAAATCAATTAGATATATTAAATTATGAAAACAGGATAAATTTTATTCAAACTAATTATTCGACAATTAATAATTGCAATTTATTTTTTTAAAATGTGTTAGACTTGAAAATTTAACAATAATTATTCTATAATAAATTGTATTTTTAACTTTATAAATTATTGATTTCAACTAATTTGCTCTAAATAGTGAGATTTATTACTGCTATAATTTCTTTTATTTGTATCAGTCCTTTTTTTGGACAAGATAAAGGTGTTTGGATGCATCCAAATAAAGGGCAGTGGAATGACCAAATTTTGTATAAGGTTGATTTAGATTATGGGGAAATGTATGTCGAAAAAGATCAATTTACATTTGCTTTGAATGATTTTAAACAAATAATGTCTCATAATCATCACAGTGAAAAAGAATCTATCATCTCAGAAAAAAAAGTTATCCAATCTCACATAATTAAATCAACCTTTATCCATTCATCATGGAAAGGAAATGTTCAAGAAAGTGAAGTTTCTACTTTTTATCGAAATTATTTTCAAGGTAATGATCAATCTAAGTGGAAAACTAAAATAAACAGTTTTCAACTCATTCAAATGAATGAATTTTATCCAAATATAGATTTGGTATTAGATAGTAAAGTAGATCATTTTAAGTATTCATTTGTTATAAAGCCAAATACTGATCCTGGGATTATTGAATATGAAATTACAGGTGCAAATTCAGTTAAATTAAGTGAAAATGGTCATCTTCTGATAGAGACAATTTTCGGAAATATAATTGAAGAAAAACCAATTGCCTGGACAGTTTCATCAGAGCATAAAAATGATGTACCAATTAATTTTAAACTCAATGGAAATAGAGTTTCTTTTGAATTACCAAAGGGTTATAATCATGATGAAACATTAATAATAGATCCCAGTTTATTGTTTTCTACTTTTTCTGGTTCAACAGCCGATAATTGGGGCATGACAGCAACCCCAGATACGCAAGGGAATTTATTAGCTGGTGGTATTGTTTTTAATGATGGGGGTAAATATCCTGCCACTGTTGGAGCTTATAATACAACAACTAATGGAGGAGATTCATATGTTTTTGGAGGGCAAATTCAGGGATTTGATATTGCTATTTCTAAATTTAACACTACAGGAACTCAGTTGCTTTATGCTACGTATTTAGGAGGTGCATCGAATGAAGCTCCCCATAGTTTAGTGACAAATAGCAATGGTGATTTATTTATAATGGGAGTAACTTCTTCAAATAATTTCCCGACATCAAGTGATGCATTTGATAAGTCTTTTAATGGAGGTCCAGATATTATTGTTAATGAGTTATATTATAAAGGTGCCGATATTTTTATAGCTAAATTAAGTAATGATGGAAGTCAACTTTTAGGGTCAACTTATATGGGAGGAGCTGAATCTGATGGTGTAAATATTGGTGATTTAGAATATAACTATGGAGATCCTTTTAGAGGAGAGATAATTGATGGTGCTGATGGATATGTTTATATTTCTAGTTCATCTAGGTCTACCGATTTTCCTGTAAAAAATGGTTTTCAAACTAATTTAAATGGAATTCAAGATGGGGTTATTTTTAAATTAACAGATGATTTATCTTCATTATCATGGTCTACTTATTTTGGAGGTTCGGGCTCAGAAACTAGTAATTCTATTCAAAAATCTACAAATGGAAGTTTATATATTGCTGGAGGAACAACATCAGCAGATTTACCTATTTCATTTGGTGAAGATTTGAATTATGATGGTGGTTTAAGTGATGCATATTTATTAAGAATTTCAACTTCAAATGGGCAAAATTTACAAGGTACTTATTTGGGGTATGCCGAATATGATCAAGCCTATTTTGTGCAGTTGGATGTAAATAACGATGTTTATGTTTATGGTCAAACTGAATCAGATTGGGCGATTACACCAGGTAAATATGGAATCCCTAATTCTGGTCAATTTATAAGAAGATATTCTCAAGATTTGAGTTCTACAATTTGGACTACTATGATAGGGGCAGGAACAGGTAACCCTGAAATTTCGCCGACTGCTTTTTTAGTTTCCACATGTGGAGATATTTATTTATCTGGATGGGGAGGAAAAGTAAATAAATTTAATAGTCAATTTGCTAAATTTAGTACAACTGTTGGTTTTCCATTAACAATTGATGCATTTCAATCAACTACAAATGGAGATAATTTTTACATTGCTGTTTTAGGAAAAGATGCAACCTATCTGAAATATGGAACTTATATGGGAGGTGCAAACGGAAGTTATAACCATGTAGATGGAGGAACAAGTCGTTTTGATAAATCAGGTAGAATTTATCATGCTGTTTGCGGTGGGTGTGGGAAAAATTTAAATGGTTTTACTACAACTCCTGGAGTTTTTTCACCTCAAAATTTAAGTTCGAATTGTAATTTAGCTGCTTTTAAATTTGAATTAAATATAAGTACTCCTATTATTGGTAGTGCAGATAGTGTTATTTGTTTACCTGATTCTATTAAGTTTAGAAATAGTATATCAAATGGAAATTCTTTTTTATGGGATTTTGGAGATGGTTCAATTTCTAAATCGTTAAACCCGACTCATTATTATGCTAATCCTGGTAAATACCTAATAAAATTAGTTGTTCAAGACACTGTGTTTTGTTATGTGAAAGATTCATTCTATTTTCATGCAAGGGTTATTAAATTTTTACCTAATGTCGTTACTCCTGTAAATCCTATATGTCCAAATACACCTTATCAGTTATCAGCAATTGGTGGAGCTAAATATAGTTGGTCTCCAGCAATTTATTTAGATAATCCACTTATTTCAAATCCAATTGCTAAAATTGATACAACTACAACATTTCAAGTTATCGTGTCAGATATTTGTGCATCACAAACTTTTCTAGTTAAATTAAATATTTACCCTGTAATAACTTCATTATCAAATGATACAATAATTTGTGAAAATTTAAATGTTCAATTAAAAGCTACAGGAGGAGTTAATTATACATGGTTTCCAACTTCACCAGATTTGAATACTTTCAATAGCGCAACTGTTATTTGTACTCCGACTCAAACGATGCAATATTTTGTTGAAATTACAACTTTAAATGGTTGTAAAAAAATAGATTCAGTTGTTGTGAATTTACACTCTAAAGCTTTAAAACCTATCATTTCAGATTCAATAATTTGTATTCAAGACCCTATTAATTTTACAAATCCAAATACTTCTAGTGTCAAATTTAATTGGGATTTTGGTGATGGATTAAACTCAAAACTTTTTTTACCCAATCATTTTTATTTAAATTCTGGAAATTATTTGGTTAAAGTTGTTTTTATAGATACTGTTTTTTGTTTTGTTAAAGATTCGATGATGGTAAATGTCAAAGTGAATAAATTTAATGGGGGTTTAAGTACTAGTCCTCAGACAATTTGTAGAAACACCAATTTTCAATTAGAAGCATTTGGGGGGACAAGTTATTCATGGACACCAATAAATTATTTAGATAACGCAGCTATTTCAAATCCAATAGCGAGAATAGATACTACGGTTATTTTTAATGTTTTCGTTATGGATGAATGTGGTTCTGGAAATTATCCACTATTATTAAACATATTTGATGATCTGCATCAAATGGTAGATGATACATCTATTTGCATTGGAAATAATGTAGAACTTTTTGCAACTGGTGGAGTAAATTATAGTTGGACACCTTCTTCTTCATTAAATAATTCACTTATTTCAAATCCAACGGCTACTCCTAATTTCTCAACTAATTACGTAGTAACAATAACCACAAACAACAATTGTATTATAAAAGATTCATCTTTTGTAAAAGTTTTTAATTTTCCTCCTACTCCTGTTTTGATAGATACAATTCAGACATGTATTTATTCTTCTTTTGAAATTATAGCGAGTGGAGCTGAAAGATATAAATGGTCGCCAAACACTACAATAAATTCACTCTCAAATGATTCTGTAAGTGTTTATCCAAGAGTCGATATAACGTATTTTTGTGATTTTATAAATGCTTGTGGGTTAACAAAAGATAGTGTATTTGTCGATGTTTTAATTCCAGAAATTGTTCCTGCTAAAGACACATCTATTTGTCCTACCAATATGGCTAAATTATATGCAAAAGGGGGATTAAAGTATGATTGGTACTATAATTTGAATTTTTTAGGATCAACAATAACTTCAGATAGTTTGATTGTTTTTCCAAGTGAAACAAGTATTTATACCGTCATTGGAATTGATAGTAATTCTTGCAAGGATACGAATTCTATGTTAGTAAACATATTTGTACCAATTGATATTCATACAAGCCCTATTGTTTTTGCTATTAATGGCGATTTAGTTGAATTAACGACTATAAATACTCCTATGGGTTCTTATTTTTGGTCACCAAAAGATTATTTGAGTTGTGATACTTGTGTTAAAACATATGCAAATCCAAATAAAGATTTTCTTTATACAATAGAGTTTACAGATACAAATGGATGTAAAACTATTGACAAAGTTCAAATTAAATATGATGGCTTATTATATGTTCCAAATACATTTACTCCTGACTCTCCAATAAATAATATTTTTGTGCCAAAAGGAGGAAATATTAAGAAATATGAATTGTCAATTTTTAACAGATGGGGTAACTTAATTTTTACTTCAAATTCTATTGAACAGGGATGGGATGGCACTTACAAAGGAGTTAAATGTCAGGATGGAACATATACTTGGAAAATTTTATATACTGATTTCAATCAAATTACAGATCAAATTGTTGGGCATGTAAATCTATTAAGATAAAATAATCTCTACTTTTTGACGTAAATTGGAAGATTTAAAATAACTTTAAATTTTAAGAATATAACTTTTGTATTAAAAATATAAAATCAATGAATTTAGAATTAACAGATAAAACAGCTGTAGTTTGTGGTAGTACACAAGGAATTGGAAAAGCTTCTGCCGTTGAATTAGCGAAATTAGGCGCATCAGTAGTTTTGGTTGCAAGAAATGAGGAAAAATTAAAATCTACTTTATTAGATTTAGAAACTTCTGCGAATCAAAAACATTCTTATATTGTTGCTGATTTTACTAAACCATTTGAATTAGAGAAGATTATATCTGAATGGGCGACTAAAAACAAAGTTCATATTTTAGTAAATAATACTGGAGGACCAAAAGGAGGACCGATCAGAAATGCTGCAACAAGTGAATTTTTAGATGCTTTTAATCAGCATTTAATTTGTAATCACGTAATGGTTCAAGCATTGTACCCAATTATGAAAGAAGAGGGTTATGGTAGAATTATAAATGTTATTTCAACAAGTGTAAAACAACCATTAGCGAATTTAGGAGTTTCTAATACAATTAGAGGAGCGGTTGCAAGTTGGAGTAAAACGTTAGCGAATGAATTAGGTCAATTCAATATTACGGTAAATAACGTTTTACCTGGAGCTACAAATACAGATCGATTACAAACATTAGCTCAGATTAAATCAGATCAAATAAAGGAATCAGTTGATTCAATTTTTGAAGAGATGGCCTCAGAATCACCAATGAACAGAATCGCTCAGCCAGAAGAAATAGCCTCAGCAATTGCTTTTTTAGCTTCTCCAGCAGCTTCTTATATCAATGGTATTAATGTGCCTGTAGATGGTGGGAGAACGAAGTCGTTATAAACTTAGAATATATAATTTAAATGAAGTCCTTTTCAGTTTTGGAAAGGACTTTTTTATTGAACGGATTTTAGTATTCTAATTAGTTTATATTCTCTATTGAATTCATCAAAATTGATGAGGTCCGAATCATTTTTGAAATTTTGATCTAGTAAATCATGGAATTTTGAATTTGTAGGAAAGGATGTTTTTAAGTTCATTCGTGTTAATTTCAAAATCGTACTATTTTTTTCCTTACTGAAATAATAATGGGTTTCTTGAATGCTTCCCTTACCTTTTGGAAATAAAAGTTTACTATAAATAAAAAAATCATTTAATGATTGTACGATTTTATATTCACATTGATTATAAAATCGAAAAGCTTCATCTCCATTTTGAAAGCCAAAAATGGAATCTTTTTTAAGTTTAAAAGTTTCTTTATCTTTTTGAATTGTAATAAAAGAAGTTTTAAAAATCCGCCGAATGCGTAATTTATAATTTTTACTTCCTTTATCTGAAAAGGAAAGAGTATTTTCTTGATAATCAGAGTGGGATAAAAAAATACCAATTTCTTTTTTTTGTGTGAAAGAATAAAATGAGAAGAGTAAAAATGTAATGAATAAATGCTTTTTCATACCTAGTAATTTTAATTACAAAGGAAAGAATAGTATTATAAAGTAATTATTAAACAAATTGATGTCGTTGTAAATTTTTTATTAAATAGTATTATATAAATCGATAACCAACACCAGATTCTGTGACAATATGTTTTGGTTGATTTGGATTGTCTTCAATTTTTTTTCTTAATTGAGCAATAAAAACTCTTAAATACTGTGATTGAGTAATATAACTTGGTCCCCAAACTTCTTTTAATAAGTAATGGTGGGTTAGCACTTTACCTTCATTTTTGAAAAATAAAAATAACAACGAATATTCGGTTGTCGTCAATTTAATTGGCACGTTATTCTTTTTTACTACACGTGTTGAAAGATCTATTTCTAATTCATCGCTTATTAAGATAGGTGTTTCATTTTCAGTAATAGAACTCCTTAAAACAGAGCGAAGTCTTGCTAAAAGTTCACCTGTTCTAAAGGGTTTTACTAGATAATCATTTGCACCATTGTCTAATGCTGTAACAATATCATTTTCAGAACTTTGTACAGAAAGAATAATAATTGGTTTACTGTACCATTCTCTTAATTTTTTTAGTACAATATGACCACTTTCATCGGGTAAACCGAGGTCAAGTAATATCAAATCAGGCGGATGGTTTGCAGCTAATATAATTCCCTCTTTAGCAGTAGAAGCCATGATTGTTTTATAATCATTACTTTGTAAAGTAATTTCAAGCATTTTACGAATTTGAGCTTCGTCATCTATGATTAAAATTTCAAGATTATTCATTTTCATAGCTATTGATATCGTTTATTTCAGAAGGGATTTTAATCGTGAATTTTGCGCCACCATCAATTTTGTTCATTAATGCAATTGTGCCATTATGTACTTCAACATAGCCTTTTACAATTGATAATCCTAGACCTGTACCTCCAGTTTTAGAATGATTTAAACGATAAAATTTATCAAAAACATTGGTTATTTCATGTTTTGGAAAACCAAGTCCATCATCCTCTACTGTAATAATTAAATCACCATATAAAAAGTTTGCAGTAATGATAATTTCGCAATCTTTCGTTGTATAAATATGGGCATTGATAATTAAATTTTGTAGAACTTGTTGCATCAATCCATAATCCAATTTGCATAGAGGTATATTTTCTTGAATAAGTACAGTTATCTTTCTATCTTCTAATCGATCTTTTAAACCATTTACTACTTCGTGAATTAATTCATTCACATCGCACCAATCTATTTTAATTTGGATATATTCTGATTCAAGACGTGACATATTTAAAAGGTTTTCAACTTGAGAGTTAAGTCTAATAGAAGCTTTTGATATTTCGGTAATTAATTCTGTTTTTAAATTTTCCGAAAGTTGTTCATTCCCTGATTGAAGATTATCAGTTGCTGCAATGATAGTAGAAATAGGGGTTCGAAGTTCGTGCGAAAGCGAATTTAATAGCGTGTTATACAGTTTTAGTGTATGTTCTTTTTCTTCACGCTTATTTGCAGCTTTTTCAATGGATCTGATCTTGATTGTTAAAACAGTATTTACCAATGCTACAATAAAATACATTAGAATCATCATTTTATCTTCAGTACTTTTCACCACCCAGGTATATACAGGTGGAATAAAAAACCAAATCCAAGCTAATGCACTTAAAAGGGCTGCAAATAAAACAGGAGCAATATCAAAGAACATTGCAATTAATGAAACAAACATTAGTAAAATAAGTGCTACTCCTCTGTAATCAATAAATGGTAAAAATGAAAAACAAGAAAATGTAACAATAAAAAGGAGAGCAATACTAATTAAATATTGTTTTGGAGTACTTATTTTGTTGTATAATAATGTTTTAAACATTTTCTGTATTTGTATACAAAGCTAATTAATCACTTGTAAATATTTTATAAAGATTTTAAATGATGGCTTTAAATCTTCATCACTTGAAATACATTTGAAATATGAAGAAAATTCAATTGAAAGTATTTCTTATTTTTTGTTTTTATGCTTTTTGGGGAAATATTTATAGTCAAACTGATTCGATAAATAAAGGGAGAAGAAATTTCTCTTTAAATTTTTATTTTGATAGTTACTATGGTTATCATTTTAATCCACCTATTAATAATCAATGCCCTTATTTTGTATCTTCAAATCTTCATAATCAGCCGGCTATAAATTTAGCTTTTTTTCAATTTAAATATTCCTATAAGCGATTTAAAACTTCTTTTACACCTGCAGTTGGATCTTACATGAATGCGAATTATATTCAAGAAAAGGGAATATTAAAAAATGTTTATGAAGCATCAATTGGTTTTGAAGTTTATAAAAGAAAAGGTTATTGGATTGATTTTGGTATTTTGAATTCTCCATTTTCTAACGAAACCCCTATATCAAAAGACCAGTTGATGTATACTAGAAGTCTAGCTCCAGAATATGTTCCTTATTTTATTACTGGAATTAAAGCTACTTTTCCCATCGCATTAAAAATCAATCTTTATATGTATTTGATAAATGGTTGGCAACAAATCAAGGATCAAAATAAATCTCTGGCTTTTACTTCACAATTAGAATATACCATTAATACTACTAATTTAATTAATTGGAATCTTTATATAGGTGATGAACGATCTTCCATTTTGCCAAATTATCGAAGTCGTTATTTTTCTGATATATATTGGATTTGTAAATATTCCAAAAAAATTAATTGGATTTCCAGCTTTTATGCTGGACTACAAAATCAAGAGAATCCCCATAGGAAAACTAATTGGTGGCAATTTAATTCGACTTTAAAATACAATTTGAATAGTAAACATTCAATAGCGACTCGTTTCGAATATTTTAATGATGCAAAAAATACGGTTGCTTCAGGATTAAATGGAAATTCATTCAAAACAAATAGTATAGGTGCATGTTATTCCTATGGTTTTTGTAATAAAGCAATGTTTAGGTTGGATGCAAGATATTTTACTTCTTCATCAGAACTATTTACAAACCAATCACAAAAACCTTCCAAAACGAATTTTCAAATTTTCCTAAATTTTACTTTTTGGATATAAAATCGACTGAAAAAATAGCTTATTTATGGTGGAAAGCAATCAAAGGAATTTTAGTATGATTTACAATTTTTTTAGTGATACTACTGCTTCCAAAAATACGTTCAAACAAACCACGTTGTTTTGTAGAAACCGCAATCATATTGATAGTTGTTTCTTCTAAATACTCTTCTATAATATCATTAATTTCAAGTCCAAATAAGAAATTAAAAGAAATTACATCGCTAACTATTTTCTTTTCTACTTTTTCTTGAAATTTCTCCATTCTTTTTATTTCTTCGAGATGAGTGTATTTTCCGTTTGCGATATGTAATACCTCTATTTTTGCTTCAAAATTTGAAGCTATTGAAATTAGTCCTTGAATTGCTTCAATATCATAGTTTTGATAATCTGTAGCGTATATTATTTTCTTTATTTTCTTAAAAGTAGATTTTGCTGGAACAGCAATAACCGGACAAGTTACATTTGCAATAACTCTAGCGGTGTTACTACCCATAAAAATCTCTTTTAATCCCGAAGCTCCTTGAGTACCCATCACGATTAGATCAATTTTTTTGGCTTTAACAGCTTCCTCCAATTTATCCGAAAGTAATCCTTGTTCATTTATATATTCACAAGAAATGTGGTTTTTATTTGCTGTTTTTTGAGCTAATGTTTTTAATCTTTTTTCAATTCCTTCTTGAACGAAGATAGACTGTTCTAAAACAATTTCAGGAGAAGTATCAATTCCAGAATAATTATAGTGAAAAGCATGGAAAAGTAGAATTTTAAACTCTTCTTTTTTCGCTAATTGAATAGCATAATCTAATGCATTTTCTGCATTTTTAGAAAAATCTGTTGGTACTAAAATTGTTTTCATAATCCACTACTATTATTTGTATTTCTATTACAATAGTAGTGGATTGAAAGTCAAATTTGTATGATGTGAATCAGTAATGGAAATGATTTATTTTTTCTTAAAAGTATAAATACTATTACCGTTACCTATTTCGGTCAAGACTAAGTCCGATTTGGTGCTTTTTGTTAAATCAAAACTTTGTGTTTCATAACCTGAACCAAAAGAACTATTTGGAAATGCAAATGACATTGATCCAGATTTAATCAATGCATAAATTCCACTTTTAACAGTTGTTGTGTCATTATTTACAATGGTATATACGATTGTACCACCTTTACCATCTTTTTTAAATTGAATCGATTTAGAATAGTTTGCTGATAAACTTTCTGAATTGATGGTTACTAGATTCCATTCTCCATCAATTTTTCTATTTACCATACTTTCAGGGCTACAAGAGCCAACTAAAAAAAGTGCTAAAAAGATATATATGTATTTCATAATTAATGTTTTATAGAATTATTTTTTGTTGCCTTTTTTAGCGAAAAATCGATATCCAAATACAACATTTGTTTGCAAGAAATTGAAACTTTGTTTAGCAATGTCTGATTTGAACATTGTTGTACGAACAGACGGCATATTGATATATCCAGCTTTTAATTCTGTTTGGATGAAAATATGATTAATAAATTCAACATTTAATCCAATCATTGCACCTAAACCAAATCCCGCCAAATGAAATTGATCGTATCTTGGATTATTAAGTAAGGTAGTATTTGTTCTAGGCACTAATACACCACCGCCTAATCCTTCGATGAAACTTACGTTAAATTTATCTTTTTGGTATAAATTATCGTGTCTTCTTATTTCTGTATTAATGTAATTTAAACCATCAGTATGTTCAAACATTAAAAAATTTGGTTTAATCATAAAAGGTGCATTGGAATAAGTGCCGTCATAAGTAGTGCCAGAATTTGTAATTGTTCCGTCAATTGTAGATGCCTGCCAAGCTCTCATTACATATTTCATATGATCAACTCCAATTGAAATATCGTATTTATCATTTAAGTAATATCCAATTCTTAAATTGTATTGTGGAATGGTGATTGTTCCAGGATTCAAATATAAACCTAAATCGAATTTACTTTGTCGGTCCATTGCTTCTACATCATATAATGTAAAATCATAATTATTTCCTTTGAATGAAATATCTGAATTTGAGTACTTTGCTCTATTCCATCCCCAATACACATAGAAACTTCCTTTTTTAGAAGTCGATGAAACTGGTTTTTCATCTTGTGCGAAAGAGAAAGTACTTATTGCAAGAACTAAAAATAATGTAAATTTCATAATCGTATTTTTTGAATCGCAAAGATAGGATTATAAAATAGTTGAAAGGTTTTGGGATGTTAAAGTTTTGGAATGATTTTCGTCATAAATGAATTTATCAGCTATTTTTCCATACTTTTTGAAATTCCACAGCCATCACATTTTTTATTCTTTCCAAAAAAACGTTTGTAAAATTCTCTTCCGAGGTATAGTAAAGCAAATAAAATTGCAAATATGGTTAGTAGGATTTGCATAGCATTATCTAAAGATAGTAAAAGCGATAAAAGCCCCTAAATAGGCTAATACACCCATAAAAGCGATTTGAAAAAGAGGCCATTTCCAACTTTTTGTTTCTCTTTTAACTACTGCTAATGTTGCCATACATTGCATAGCATATACATAAAACACCATCAAAGAAACACCTGTCGCTAGTGAATAGACTTTTGTTCCATCTGATCTTTGTTCTTCACGAAGTCGATTCAATAACGATTTGTTTTCTTCTCCATCTTCTTGAATTGCATAAATTGTTGCTAATGAACCTACAAATACTTCACGTGCAGCAAATGATGTAATTAATGAAATACCAATTTTCCAATCATATCCGATAGGTTTTATAATTGGCTCAATTGATTTTCCAATTATGCCAATATAGGAATTGGCAAGTTTTTCAGCTGCAATTATGTGTTGTTGTTCTTCTTTAGATAATTTTCGGAAAGAAATTTCTTTTTTAAGAGACTTTTCTACATTTTCCATTCTTTCCGACGGACCAAAAGTAGCAAGTGCCCATAAAATAATAGAGATTGCTAAAATTACTTTTCCAGCTTGTAAGACAAATACTTTTACTTTTTCTAATACATTTAAACTGATGTTACCCCAACGAGGCATCTTGTATGAAGGCATTTCCAACAATAGAAAACTTTTTTCCTTACTTCTAATAAAAAAATTCATTATTACTGAAACAACCAATGCAGATATTAACCCCAAAGCATATAATGCAAATAATACTAGACCTTGTAAATTGATAAATCCAAAAATTAATTTTGAAGGTATAACTAAAGCTATTAATAGAGTATACACAGGAATTCGGGCACTACAACTCATTAGAGGAGATACAAGTATTGTTATAATTCTCTCTTTCCAATTGCTAATCGTCCTTGCTGCCATTACACCTGGGATTGCGCATGCTACACTTGAAAGTAGAGGAACAACACTTTTCCCATTTAAGCCAAGTGGTCGCATCAATCGGTCCATGATAAAAACAACTCTCGCCAAATAACCACTTTCTTCAAGAATTGATAAAAATAAAAACAACAGAGCTATCTGAGGAACAAAAACAACAACTCCACCAATTCCTGGAACTATTCCTTGACTTATTAAATCTGAAAAGTATCCTACGGGTAGCATTTCATGAAGCCAAGAGCTAATATTGGAGAAAGTTCCATCAATTAGGTCCATTGGAAAAGCTGCAAAAACATAAATGAATTGAAAAAGAACAAATAATACGAGTGTAAATATTAAATAACCTAAAATAGGATGCACTAATATTCGGTCAAGTTTACTACTTTTTGAATCTTCAGAAACAAGTTGTTCTTTAACAACTGAATTCAAGAGAAATCTAATTTTTGCATATCGTTTTTCTGTATCAATAGATTGATTTATAGTATCATCTATTTTATACAGTTGAAAATCATTAATAAATTTTTTATTTGATGACTCTGGTTTAAATGAATGAATAGCCTCTTTCAAACGGTCTATACCTAATTTAATACGAGCACTTGTTTCAACTATTGTAACACCTGGAAATTCTTCTCTAAGTTGTTGAATATTAATTTGCTTTCCTCTTCTGTTTGCAATATCCGACATATTCAAAACTAAAATCGACGGGATTTGAAGGTCGTAGATTTGAGTAAATAAAAATAAATTTCTCTCTAAATTGGAAGCATCAACAACGATAATGGCAAGTTCAGGATAGTCTTGGTGAGTTTTATCTGAAAGAACAGAATAGACAACTTCCTCATCTTTGGAACGAGGATAAATACTATATGTACCAGGAAAATCTGTAATTATGTGCTTTTTATCTTCAAATAGGAATTCGCCAATTTTTTTGTCAACCGTAACGCCAGGGAAATTTCCTATATGCTGACGCAAACCTGTTAGCAAGTTAAAAATGGTACTTTTACCCGTGTTTGGATTTCCTAAAAGTGCGATATTCATAATACAAATTTAGTCACTTTTTATAGAAATTCAAGATTGCTTAAGATGTATGGAATTAAATTACATTTATTAAACGAGCTTCATCTAAACGAAGAGATAAGACATAACCTCCTAAATCGATTGCAATAGGGTCTCCAAAAGGAGCTTTAAACAAAACTTTCAATTTTTTACCTGCTACTAATCCCATTTCCATAAGTTTTGGTTTAAGAGATGAATCGATTAAATTGTCAATAGTAACTATTTGACCAGTGCGTACAATTGAAAGAGAAGTATCCATTTTACATTTTTCTGAATACCAAAGTTACGACAAGTGATTTTATTTTTTACTCACCTTTTTAAGGTATTTTTATGATATTCATCAAGTTTTAATAAGTGATTCATACACTCTTAAGCTACTTCTTTTAGAATTGTTTTTATAATTTCTTCAGCTCTAAGATGTTCTCGATCAATTTTATTTATAAATCTTATTACTAAAGTATTACCATCTAGCTTGTAAATTATTTTGGTGATTTCATAATTGAAAAAAGTATTTGAGCTTAATTTTTTTATGCTTTTTAAAGAAGTGATTTTATTCTTTTTAAATAATGATTCAGAAAGCAACATTTCACCTATAATAGAAGCAGATACATATTTTTTAAGTTGTAACATTAAAAATAAGTATATAAAAAATGGTATACTTAATAAAGTAAGTGTTTTAAAGTTAAAATGAAAAATGTAGAGTATTGAAAATGATAGTGTTAGATAAATTAAAGTCAAACTTAAAGCAAATACTTTAATTTTATCACAACCAAAAGAAAGTGTTATTTTTTCTTTATTAGCGATTTTTCTTAAAAGTCTATCTTGCTTTATCATTTATCCAATTTTGGCAAAAATAAATAAAACAGATTTTTAAATTTGTTTAATGAATCAATAGTTTTACTTGTTCAATTGTTAACAATGTATAATATTAATGTTGCTTTAAGTTTTAAAAGTTTTTATTTTTTATTATTATTTTTTCAAGATGAGGGTAGTTCGCCATCATTCGTTGATGTGAGATAGTTGCAATTTTAAAAAATGTATTTTGATAAGCAAAAGGATGTATACGACTATGTAAGCTTATAGGAAAACTTTTCCAGAAATTATTTATTTTTTCATTAGTTTGAGCACTTGAAATGTATTCGACAAGTAATTTAGCATTTTCAAAATTTCTAGCTTGTTTTACAATTCCGATACAATGCATATTGTAGTATGCACCTCTTTGTTTTTGATTTGAGAATAATAATTGAAGCTGTAAATCTGTACTGTCATTTCTTTCCGACATTTTCAAATAGTTTGAATAATAGGTTAACAGTACATCTGTTGTCATTATTGGAATTTTGTTTTTGTCGAGTTCATTTGCTTGAGAGTGTTGATTTCTTATGAATTCGTAATACCAGTCTTTTGCACCTAATCTTGTTTTCTTTTTTAAAATTGGTGCTAACAAAGGTATTAAATCAGTAGAATTTTCTAAATCGGATGACCATTTATCCATTACTTCGGTATATAATAAATCTCCCATTGAATTAATACTTGAACTGGAATCATTTTTTGCGACAAAAACGTAAGGGTCAATTCCAATTCCAAACCAAGTATTTTGTTTTGAACGATAATGCGGAAGTATTAATTCTTTCATTTTTATAGATTTCCACGGTTGTAATAAGTCCAATTTATCCGCTTTGTAAATTCCAAACAATGATTTCATTATGATTACATCAGCGTTTGAATTAAAGCCTTGATTTTTTAATCTTTTTAAAATACTATCTGAAGTTAAATGAACAATTTTAACTTTAATATGTTCCTTTTTTTGAAATTTCTTAAAAAATAGAGATTCTTTTTGTCCAATACAATCTGAATATATTGTTACACTTTGTCTTTTGGATTCTTTTGCAGTTTCAACGATGCAAGATGTCAAACACAAAATAAATAACAGGAAAAAGATTGTTTTTAATATCGTTTTTTGATTTTTCATAAGAACAAATATATTGAGAAACTGATAAATTAATTTCTATTTTACTGGTAAATAATTTTGTTAGTTTTTTACTTTTTGGACTTCTCTTAAATAAAACAACTATTTTTGTCTTTAAAATCGTTTAGAAGTGGAAGAATTAGAGAATAACAAGAAAAAGCAAAATCAAAAAATCCAAAAATTAATCGGAGATTTAAATAGTGGGGAAACATCTAAAATTAGTAGTGCATTAAAATCTTTACAGGTAAATGGTGATGTTTCAGTTCTAAGACCACTTGTAGAGCTTTTAAAAACTGATTTATCTCATGAATCAGAAGTTGAAATTCTCGAATTTTTAGGTGATTTAAAAGCAACAAATACAATAGAAGAAATTATTTCCATTATTAAAGATGATCATTTTATAGGTCAACGTCAACAAGTATTATCAACCATTTGGAATTCTACTCTTGATTATTCATCTTATATAGCTGAATTTGTTGAAATTGCTTGTGAAGGTAATTTCATGGAAGCATTAGAGTGCTTAACTATTCTTGAGAATTTAGAAGGACCATTTGAAGAACATCGAATTTTGGAATGCCAATTACATTTAAAAGACTACATCGAAGATACTGTTACAGCAAAAGATCCTCAAAAGGCTCAAATTATGAGTGAAATTGCTATTTTAATAAAAAGCTTTGATTTAAATACCGAAGAAGATTAATATCATTAATCAATTCTAGGAAGATTTATCAATTCTTTAATGATATAATTTGTAGGAAAATCTTTATCTACTGATATTTTTACTTTTTCAGCCTCTAAATGTGTTCTAAAATTACCGACTTTTAAGAAATAATTGGGTGCGGTATAAATAACATAGGTGTCTACTTTTGGGTACATACTTATGAATTTCGCTCTAGCATCATCTACTGCCTTTTTTTCAGTATCAAAAAATAATTGAATTCTGTATCCGGTAATTTGTGGAACTGTAGCTGGTGGAATTATTTCGCCTTGTTTTTTAACTAATGCATCAATTCTGGAATCTTTAATTATTTCTATTTGGCTTTCCTGTGAAAAGCTAAAAAGTGAGAAGATAAGTGTCGAAAGGAAACAAATGTTTTTAATCATATAAGCTTTTTAAGTTTTACAAAAATAGATTAAAAATTGATACCATTTATTGAATGCATATATGTTATACTCAATCATTCACCTTTTGATCTTTTGATTTAATCTGTAACTTGGTTTTTTAAAACCTAAAACGGTGCTAATCAAGGGAAATGTTAATTTATTTTAATTAATTCTTATTTAGAATGATTTTAAATTAATAAAAAACCAAATAAAATTGTCATAAAACTGTCACAGAATAGCTCTATTCTTCTAAATTTGCGATTGTCAAAATACGTTTTTTTGACAGTAGATTAACAGTTTTTTACATGAAAATATCTAATAATCAGATGTTTAAAAATTTTAACAAGTGGTGTTTTGGAATCTTATCAGCGATGCTTTTCGTTGGTTCATTCAATTCAAATGCCCAAGGCGAAGCTCTTTTCAAAGCGAAATGTGCAAGTTGTCACCAACCTCACAAAAATGGTACTGGACCAAAATTGTTTCAAGTAAGAACAAAATGGGCAGATGGTGGCGCTAAAGATGGTTCAATTTACCAATGGGTAAATAATTGGCAAACTGCTGTAGCAACTGATCCTTATGCTCAAACAGTTTCTACGTGGTCTCCAACAGCGATGCAAGATTTTCCTGAGTTGAAAAAAGAAGATATTGATGCTATCTTAACATGGGTTGATGAACAGCCAGATCCTGCTGCAGCTCCTGCT
>CANCEQ010000013.1 GCA_947375085.1 Flavobacteriales bacterium | reverse complement strand
GATGAATGTGATCACATGATGGAAAGTGTAGGTTTAGAAAAAGGATTAATTCGTTTTGTTTCTGAAAATGGAATCAAAAATGGAACTAAATTCGAATGGACTAAACGAGTTAAATCGTACACTGCCCTATTGATTTTTTTACTTGGAATTTTAATTACTTTATTGGTAACTAGAAGTAACTTTCAAGCAACTATTTTTAGACAAAGAGGTACAACCTATCAAACAAATGACTCAGGATATATCAGTAATATTTTTGAAATAAATTTATCGAATAAAACAAGAGACGATTATAAAATCAAACTTAAATTAGACGATAAAATTGGTAAAATTGAATTGGTTGTTCATCATTTAAAATTAAAAAAAGAGGCACATTTAAAAGATCGTTTTATCGTGAAATATCCATATTCAGCAATGGAAAATGGAAAACGTAATATTACAATAATTGTTATTGGAAATAATAAAGAAATTGATCGAGCGAAAGTGAGATTTATAGGTCCCCTAATGTGACTTCGGTACGTTCGCCTTTAAGGGGCGAACTACTCAGTCGCATTAGATGAACTATAAAATAGAAATGGCGAACTACTCAGTCGCATTAGAATACCAATAAATTAGAACTGGGCGCTCTACTCAGTCGCATTAGATGAACTACAAAATAGAAATAGCTAACTACTCAGTCGTATAAGCGAATCTATAATTTTAAACTTTATTATATTTACTTTTACAAAAACTTAAAAAGAACAAAATGAAATTATCTTGGGGAAAAGGAATTACGATTTTTATGATTGCTTTTATGACATTTATCTTATATATGGTAATAACGTTGATGTCTAAAAATACAGATTTGGAGAGCGAGGATTATTACCAAAAAGAAATTGAATTTGAGAAAGAAATCAAAGCTTCTAAAAATACAAACAACTTAAAAGAAAAAGTTAAAGTAACTCAAAATGAAGACTATGTAATTGTTCAGTTTCCAAATTTAGATGAATTAGATTCAATTTCTGTTTTGATGTTTAGACCAGACAATGAAAAAGACGATCAAACTTTTACAGTTGAAGATTCAAAAATATTAATGATTCCTCATAAAAAATTAAAAGTTGGAGTTTACGATTTGAAAATTCAATATCAAGTTGCTGGTGAACTTTATATGCAGAAAGAATCTGTAATCATAAAATAATTATTGATATTTGATGTTGAATGTTGAGTTAAGCAATCCAACATTCAACATCAAAAATTTAAAATTAAAAAAAAGTGTTTTCTCTATTTATATCTGCATTTTTTCTTGGTATGATTGCCAATTTACATTGTGTAGGTATGTGTGGCCCTATAGCACTAGCTTTACCGCTAAATCGATCTTCTAAAATTGAAATCATCACTGGAGTTTTACAGTATAATTTTGGACGAATACTCACCTATACCCTACTGGGATTTATTGTTGGATTTATAGGTTTTGGAATTAATTTAATCGGAATTCTTCAAACGTTAAGTATTATTTCAGGAATTGGAATTATTTTATATGCTTGGCGAAAAATTCTATTTTCATCAGAAATATTTCAAAAAATCAACATCAACTTTATTCATCGATTTACCTCTAGAAATATGGGTAAAATCATTAAAAACAATAGTCCTTTTAAACTTTTCTTATTTGGGATACTTAACGGTTTATTACCTTGCGGAATGGTTTACACTGCTTTAATCACATCTGTTGTGACTGGTACACCAACATTCGCAGCTTTCACACTTTTCTTTTTTGGGCTTGGCACATTGCCAGGAATGATATTAATCACACTTTTTGCAAATAAAATAACAAGTCGTTTTAGAGGGAAAATTAATAAAATCCTACCTTTTCTTGTAACTATAATAGGGCTACTTATCCTTTTAAGAGGATTAAATCTAGACATTCCTTATATTAGTCCGAAAGCAAGTATGAATAAACAGACAAAAGAAATCAAGATGGAAAGTTGTCACAAAGGATTTAGTGTAAAATAATACAACTATCAACGATCACCTTAATTACTAACCTGCATCATATTTCTATTTCTGATTAATGCTGAAATTTGTAATAAGAAAATGATATAACAAATTTAAAAATCAGAACTCATGAATAAAGGCGAATCAATAATCAACTTACACCACGAACACACAGAATGGATTAATAAATTAAATTTCTATAAAGATGATTTAATTGTTTTCAATAATAGACTTTCTGAAATTGCAGCTAAAAATACTAAAAATGACATTTTAGCTGAAGTGGAAAGGTTTCAAAATCAATTTATTATACAAAACAACAATATTGATCAAATAAAACACATTATCAATTTAGATGAAGATAAAATCAAAAAAGAGATAAATAAAAATCCAGTTGCTGTTGATCATAGAAAAGTAGATGATCATGCAGGAGAGAGAGATTTAGTGGATACTTTCGAAAAAAACTTTAATGAAATCCGTGCTGAATTCAATAAATTCGCAGCTAAGTGGATGTAAAAAAATTATACATATAACTACAATAAAAAAAACCGCTATAAATAGCGGTTTTTTTTATTGTAGTTAATTCATATTAATGATCATTTTTTGACCACAAACCTTTTCAATTTTTAACGACTTACTGTAATTTAAAATAGCATTTATTGTCGTGTTTTTAGGTTTAATTTTATCCTCTTTAATTTGAGCTACTTCAGGGTAATGTTTTATCATACGCAAATATTAAATGTTTAATTTAATATAAAACGATAGAAAGAGGTAAATATTATATTAAATTGAAAATAATTAAATCTAGATAAGATTAATTCTTCACAGTTTCTATTTATATTTGTCACTGAATATGGAAAAAGTAAGAGATTTTATATATAGATTTTTGGATATTTTTTATCCACTTTTCAAACCATTTTTTAATAAACAAACTTATCATTATCTAGCTTGTGGAGGTGGGAATACTGTTTTAGGACTTGCTTTGTACTATTATTCCTACCATGAAATTTTTCATAAAGAAACATTTGATTTAAAGATATTCAACTTTGGATATTTACATATACATGCTCACATAGCAGCACTTTTTACAACCTCAATAATCACCTTTCCCATTGGATTTGTACTAACAAAATATATTGTTTGGAGTGATAGTACACTACCAGGAAAAAAACAATTATTTAGACATATAAACTTTTTTATTTTTGCGTCCTTTTTAAATTATGCTTTGTTAAAATTATTTGTAGATCTATTAAATTGGTGGGCAATGCCAAGTCAAATAATAACTACTGTTATAATTGTAATTTTCAGTTATTTAACTCAAAAATATATTTCATTTAAAAAAGTTAGATAAAAAATTAATAGTTATATAACTAGATTAATCTAACATTGCCAATAAATAGCAAAACATTTCTTTTATTTCATTTTCCGTAATGTTTTGATCTATTAAACATTCACCAATTGAACTCAATAGACAACATTTTATAGCACCTTCAAAATTCTTTTTGTCGTTTTTCATTAATTCAATAAAAGTACTGATATCCTCGGTTTCGAAGGGAATTAAAGGGAAAATATTCAATAACACATCTTCTATTGATTGCCATTCTTTTTCACTTAAAAGTCCTTTTTTATAAGATAAAAAAGTTTCGCCTATCATTCCGATTCCAACTGCATGACCATGAGAAATTGGAGTCGAATCTAAAAAGAAACCCTCTAATGCGTGACCAGCTGTATGTCCAAAATTTAATTTTTTTCTATTGCCTTTTTCGAAAGGATCTGCTTTAACAATTTCATTTTTTAATTCTATTGAACGTAATATTAAATTTTCATCCAATAAATCATCTAAAGATGCCAATGAAGTTAATTCATTCCAATAACTTTTATCTAAAATCAAAGCATGTTTTAACATTTCAGCATAACCGTTCATTATTTCTTCTTCTGGTAAAGTTTCTAAAAAAGAAATATCAACAAATAATGACTTTGGATCTGTAAATGTTCCTAGTTGATTTTTATAAGGTCCTAAATCTATACCCGTCTTCCCTCCTATTGAAGCGTCAACCATAGCAAGCAAAGAAGTAGGAATATTTATGAAATCAATTCCTCTTTTATAAATAGATGCTACAAAACCTCCCATATCAGAAACTAATCCTCCTCCGAGATTAATAATTACATCATTTCTTCCAATTTGATATTCAGATAACGCTTCAAAAACTTGAAAACAGACAGCCATCACTTTATTTTCTTCTCCTACAGGTAAAAGCATAACTTCCGCATCTGTCAGCTCCTCAAAATTAGTTAGCAAATATTCTAAACAATAGTCATGTGTATTTTCATCAACTAGAATAACTTTTTTTGAAGAAGCATATTTAGTATTTAATAAAGTTTGAAAAGAAGATTCTACAAGATTTCCAACTTCAATTGTATAATTATTTGCTTGAATTTGATTCATTTTTAATGTAATTATGTTTATTAATTAACAAATGTATAAATTCATAACAACATTTGATGCAACTTATTCAAAAAGCACATATTTTTGTAAATATGAACACATTCGAAAATACAGAAATTGCTTTTAAAAGCAAATCAGATAAAGATTTAAATAGAGCTTATTGGCTCTTTAAAATTGTAGGTAATCCAGGTATGGTAAAATTTGGTAAGTCTGCAACTAATTTTGCAATAAAGAATAAATTACCAATTAAAGGAATAATAAAGAAAACAATTTTCAAACAATTTTGCGGAGGTGAAACTATTGATGAATGTACACCAACAATTGACACCTTAGGTAAATTTGGAATAGGTACTATTTTAGATTATTCGATCGAAGGAAAAACTTCTGATGAAGATTTTAACCATACAACGAATGAAATTATTTCAACTATTTTGAAAGGAAAAAATTCATCTAATATTCCTTTTGCCGTTTTTAAAGTTACAGGCATCGCACGTTTTGATATTCTTGAAAAAGCGAACGACTTAAAAAACGAACTTTCTGAGAATGAAAAAAAAGAATTGGAAGATGTGATAAATCGTATCGATTTAATTTGTAGAAGTGCTTTTGAAAACAATGTTCCAGTTTTTATTGATGCTGAAGAAACATGGATACAAGACACTATAGACAGAATTGCTGTTGATATGATGGCTAAATACAATCAAGAAAAAGCGATTGTTTTTACTACAGCACAAATGTATCGTCATGATCGATATGAATATTTAAAATCGGAAATAGCTAAATCAAAGGTTCAAAATTATCATTTTGGAATTAAGTTGGTCAGAGGTGCTTATATGGAAAAAGAAAGAGAAAGAGCCGAAAAAAATAATTACCCTTCTCCAATTCAACCAAATAAAGAAGCTACTGATAAGGATTTCGATTTAGCTTTAGAATTATTAATTAATTCCATAGATCAAGTTTCTATTTGTGCCGGAACTCACAATGAAGAAAGTTCTCATTTCCTTACTGAATTACTTGAAAAAAACAACATTTCTAAAAACGATAAACGTGTATATTTTGCTCAACTTTTAGGGATGAGTGATCATATCTCATATAATCTTTCATTTAATCAATTCAATGTAGCTAAATACGTTCCTTATGGTCCAATAGAAGAGGTTCTCCCTTATTTATTAAGAAGAGCCGATGAGAATACTTCTGTAGCTGGTCAAACGAGTAGAGAGCTAAACTTAATTACCAAAGAAAGAAATAGACGAAAGAATAATTGATAATTGATAATTGCACAAAAAAAGCCTTAACAATAAATTTGTTAAGGCTTTTTTTATAAGTAAAAACTATTTTATCATCTTAGTAAATTCAATTTGCCAGTAGCATAATTTCTAATCTCAGAAGTTTTTTCTTTGTACTCAACTTTCCAAGTATAGGTCCCTACCATTGCATCTGTTCCATCTACTTTTCCATCCCAACCAAAATCTTGGTTTGAGGTTTGAAATACAATTACTCCCCATCTATTAAAAATCATGAAACTAAATTGATCTAATGCTATTCCTGATTCAAAAACTGGATGGAATGTATTATTCAAATTATCTCCATTATTTGGAGTAAATGAATTTGGAATATAATATATTACATCCTCTTTGATTGTTATTTTTTGAATTTTAGTACTCTTACAGCCATATTCTGAAATTGCTGTCAACTCAATAAAATAATCTCCTTTACAAGAATCAGCATAAATATGAGTAGGACTAAAATCAATATCTGTTTCATCATCTCCAAAATCCCAAGAATACTCTATAGCTCCAGTTGATAAATTATTTGTTGAAGCTGCTGGATTTGAATTCCAAATTTCTTTTGGTGAAACGGTAAAATTGGCCACTGGTAAAGGATGGATCTCAATTATAATTGTAGTATCTGTAACACAAGTACCATTAACATTTATTGGAGTAAATGTTGTTTGAACAGGTCCTGCTGTTGCAGTACTAACAAGTGTCCAAGTACCTTTAACTCTAGGATTATTAATTGTACTGTCAGGTAACACTGGATTTTCTTTTCCTTGACATACTGATAAATCAGCAGGAGTAAATTTCGGCGCCACATTTGGCTTCACTGTTACATCAATTCTAGAAAGATCACTCAAACATCCAGCAGAACTTTTTTGAGCAACACTATAAAATGTAGATGTAACTTGTGAAGTATTTTGAACTGGTGTTGAGATTTCATTTCCAGCTTGATCATACCAAACAGGAATTCCGATTACAGACCCTGTAGGAATTGAAGTTAGATATGGAACATTTTTTTCACCTTTACAATAAGAAATTGTTGCAGAAACTAATGGCTTAGTTGGTTTTGGATTCACAACCAAATTTACGGTCTGTGTTAGAGAACAATTACCATTGTCAGCTGTCACTGTGTAAGGAGTTGTTGAAGTAGCATTAAAAGGTACATTATTTGAAATTCCATTATCCCACATTACTGTTCCATCTGAAATTGCATTCAATGTTACGGAAGCACCTTCACAAACTGGATTATTAAAAATAACATTATTTAATGTCGGCAAAGCATTAACTTTAATAGTTCCAGAAACTGGAATACCAGGACATGTTCCAACTGCTGTAAGTGTATAATTATAAGGTACAACATTAGGTGATGTAGGGCTACCTGATATTGTAACGACATTTCCTACAAATGATCCTGACAAACCAGTTGGTAGAGTAGAAAAATTCACATTTGTTGCCGCACTTGAAAAATACCTGATTGGTGACAATGTACTATTTTCACAGAGTACAAAATTATTAGATGCATTTAATAAAGTAAATACATTTTCTTGATTTATTGTAATCGTTCCTGATTTAGTAATTGTTCCACAACCACCAACTAATGAAATAGTATAATTAAAAGTACCAAATACTGTTGGTGTTCCAGATATAGTATAGGTATTATTCAACCATTTTCCCGAAACACCAGTTGGTAAACCAGATATAGTTGCATTTGTTGCTCCTACTGTAGAATAGGTTATTGGAGTAATCAATGCATTTTGACAGATTGTTTGTGCATCTGTCCCCACTGATGATGTCAATGTAATTGTGTTATCATCCGTGATATTTGTTGTTCCTATAGCTGAAATTGTCCCACAACCGCCTGTTAAATTAATTGTATAACTGAAATTACCCGAAACTGAAGGAGTACCTGCAATTACTAAATTATTTCCAACAAGTAAAGCATTAACACCCGTTGGAAGTCCTGATGATGTTATACCAGTTGCTCCTGTTGTTGCATAAACAATATTTGTAAGAGTTGTATTTATACAAATAGTTTGAGAATTTGAACCAACAGAAGAAGTAAGATTAATTGTATTTGTAGGAGTTACAGTTATTGAACCACCAATAGTAGCAATACCACATCCTCCATTTAATGTTAAAGTATAATTGAACACTCCTGAAACAGATGGAGTACCTGAAATTGTATAATTCCCAGCTGTCCATTGACCAGTAACTCCAGTTGGTAAAGATCCCGTCAATGTAACTCCACTTTCACCATTTAAATTATAAACGATATTTGTAATAGCAGAATTTTGACAAATAGTTTGAGCATCTGTTCCTATCGAAGAAGCTAACGCAACTGTATTATTTGGTATTACTAATACAGTACCTGACTGAGAAATAGTTCCACATCCACCAGTAAGATTAATCGTGAAAGCAAAGTTTCCATCAATACTTGGTATTCCCGATATTGTAATATTGTTATTATTCCAATTTCCAGATATTCCATTTGGTAAATTACTAAAATTAGCACCTGTTGCACCTGTTGTAGAATAAGTTATAGAAGAAATAGCTGTATTTATACACGGTGTTGGTCTATCAGAATCAACTCCAGAAGTTAATGAAATCGTATTGTTTGGATTCACTGTAATTACACCGTTTAATGTAGTAATTCCACATCCTCCTGTAGTATTTACAGTAAAATTATAAGTTCCTGCAACAGTAGGATTTCCTGATATTGTTACTGTATTTGCAGCCCACAATCCTGAAACTCCTAATGGTAAACCAGAAAATGAAGCTCCTGTTGCACCTGTAGTAGAATAGGTAATGTTAGTTAAAGCACTATTCACACAAATTGTTTGATCATCTGTATTTACTGCAGAAGTTAAAGCTAATGTATTTCCTGAAACTACATCAATTCTACCACCAACAGATATCAATCCACAATTACCTGTTAAAATTATAGAATACGTATTAGTACCAACAACTGAAGGTGATCCTGAAATTGTAATTACATCAGCACTCCAATTACCAGTTACTCCTGTTGGTAATCCTGAGAATTGAGCTCCTGTAGCTCCTGTAGTTGAATAGGTAATATTAATTATTGGAGAATTAACACATACAGATTGAATATCCGAACCAATTGCAGAAGTAAGTGTGAATGTATTATTTGGAGTAACATTTATAGTACCTGTTAAAGTAGGATTACCACAACCTCCTGTTAAATTCACAGTATAAGTAAAATTACCAGACTCTGTTGGTGTCCCTGAAATAGTTAAGGTGTTTGAAACTAAATTAGCCGTTAAACCTAAAGGTAAACCTGTAACTAAAGATCCTGTTGCTCCTGTAGTTGTGTATGTTATTGGTGTAATTGATGTGTTTACACATACACTTTGAGCAACCGTTCCAACTGCAGATGATAAAACAATCGTATTATCAGGAGAAATCGTTATTGTTCCAGTTGATGTGATAGAACCACATCCACCAGTCAATGTTACAGTATATGGAAAAACACCTGAAACAGTTGAAGTTCCTGATATTTGAGCATTATTTGCATTCCAACTTCCATTTAAACCATTCGGTAAAACAGAAAAAGTAGCACCTGTAGCACCTGTTGTAGTATAATCTATAGATGAAATAGGTGTATTTACACATTTAGTTTGATTATCAGATCCAATTGCTGATGTTAAAACGGAAGTGTTCAATGGATTTACGTTAATCGTACCAGTAACATTTGATGAACCAGAACCTCCAGTTAAATTTACTGTATAAATTGAACTTCCACTAAAAGAAGGTGTTCCAGTAATCGTAACAGTATTAGATGAAAAATTACCTGAAACACCCACCGGTAGATTTACAAAACTTGCTGCTGTAAAACCAGTTGTAGTATATTCAATTAATGTAATTGCAGAGTTAACACAAACTGTTTGAGCATTGGTACCTACAGCAGATGTTAATATTACTGTATTTAATGGTAAAACAGTAATAGTTCCGTTTGAAACGATCGAACCGCATCCTCCTGTTAAAGTTACAGTGTAATTAAATACTCCAGATTGAGTTGGTGAACCAACAATAGAAACAGAATTTCCAGACCAAGTTCCACTTACTCCTGTTGGTAGTCCTGAAAAAGTTGCATTAGTAGCTCCAGTTGTAGAATAATTAATTGAAGTTATTGGAGAATTAATATAAACCGTCTGAGCATCTGTATTGATAGCTGAACTTAGAACAACAGTATTATTCGGAACTACAGTAAAAGAGCCGATGGCAGAAATTACACCGCATCCACCTGTAAAAGATATTGAATAGTTATGAACCCCAACAACAGTAGTCGAACCAGAAATCGTAACAACATTACTTGATAATCCCCCTGATATCCCAGTTGGTAAACCTGAGAAATTTGCTCCAGTTGCTCCTCCTGTAGAATATGTAATATCTGTTAAAGGAGTTGAAACACAAATTAATTGAGAGTTATCAGTTCCTACTGCAGATGAAAGTGCTATTGTATTGTTATCTGTAACAATGATTGTTCCTGTTGAAGTTATTACTCCACATCCTCCAGTTAAAGTAACTGTATAATTATAAGTTCCAGCTAAACTTGCAGTACCAGAAATTGTCACTGTGTTTGAAGAAAATGAACCTGAAACTCCTGTTGGCAATCCTGCATATGACGCACCAGTTGCATTAGAAGTTGAATAAGTGATTGGTGCAATTGCTGTATTTAAACAAATTGTTTGATTATCAGTTCCTGCTATAGAAGAAAGTGAAATCGTATTAATTGGATTAATTGTGACGGTTACCGGTTTTTTATCTGAACATAAAGAAACATCTACAGTTTCAATATAATAAATTCCACTTGTTGCAACTGAATTTGGAATAACTAAAGGAGTTGTACCGTCAGACATATAATATGAAATTGCACCTCCTCCTGTTTCAATAAATGTAGTTGCTAAATCAACCGTTCCTGGTGCACAAACAGCTGTAGGATTAGTTATCGCAAGTGAAACAGGACAAGCACAATTATTTACAGCAACAGTTACAGGAGCAGTTGTGAAACAAGATCCAATAGTTGCTTTAATATAATACGTACCTGATATAGATATTGCATTTTCACCAACTAACGGAATTGAAGTACAAGCTGCATCTATCCAATACGTTAAAGATGTTCCTAAAGAAGATCCTGCAGTTATAGAAGGATCTGATAAATCTACTGTTGCAGGTATACATGCTGCAAGTGGATTCGTAATTGTTAAAGTTGGAGCTGAATTAACTGTAATTGTTCCAGTTGATGTTGTTACTGAGCAACCACCAGTTAATATAACTGTATAATTACTTACACCAGCTGATGAAGGTGTTCCTGCTATTGAAACTGTGTTTCCTGAAAAAGCCCCTGAAACACCAGTAGGTAGGCCGGAAAAAGTTGCTCCTGTTGCACCTGTAGTTGCATAAGTAATCGTGCTTATAGCATCAGTAACACAAAGTACTTGTGCATCAGAATTTAAAGCTGAAGATAAAACAGAAGTATTCGATGGATTTACAGTAATTGTTCCATTAGCAGTTATAGTACCACAACCACCAGTTAAAGTAACTACATAAGGATTTATACCACTAGTAGAAGGTGTTCCTGAAATAGTTACTACATTACCAGACCAAGATCCTGAAACACCACTTGGTAAACCTGAAAAACTTGCTCCAGTTGCACCCGAAGTAGAATAAGTAATATTAGTTATAGTCGAATTTATACAAAGTGCTTGATTATCTGTTCCAACTAATGAACTAAATAAAATCGTATTCGTTGGAGAAACATTTATAGTCCCTGTTGTTGAAATTGTACCACATCCACCAATTAAGATTACCGAATAAGGGTATGTTCCTGCTGAAGATGGTGTCCCTGAAATTGTAACTGTATTCGCACTCCAATTTCCTGTTACACCATTTGGTAAACCGGTAAAAGTAGCACCTGTTGCTCCAATTGTTGAATAAGTAATTGGTGTTATAGAATTTGAAAAACAAACTGTTTGATTATCAGTCCCTAATGCAGATGAAAGTGAAAGTGTATTTACAGGTGTAACATCAATTGTTCCATTTGCTACAATTGCCCCGCAACCTCCAGTTAAAGTTACAGTATACGAAAAACTTCCTGAAACAGTTGGTGTTCCTGAAATTGTTATTGTATTTGCAGACCAAGAACCACTAACTCCTAGAGGTAATCCTGAAAAACTTGCTCCAGTTGCACTTGTAGTTGCATAGGTAATATTTGCAATTGAAGAATTAATACAAACAGTTTGTGCATCAGTACCTATACTAGAAGATAATACAACTGAATTATTAGGGTTTATCTGAATTGTTCCAGTTTTAGAAACAACACCACATCCTCCTGTTAATGTAACTGTGTATAAAAATGATCCAACAACTGAAGGTGTTCCTGAAATGGTAACGGTATTTGCTGACCAACTTCCAGAAATACCAGATGGTAAACCTGAGAAATTTGCTCCTGTAGCACCTGTTGTTGAATATGTAACAGTAACTAAAGGAGTACTTTCACAAATAACTTGTGCATCTGTTGCAATTGCAGAAGATAGAGTAATTGTATTACCAGTAATAATTGTTCCCGATCCCAAAACCGGAACATTTCCACATCCACCCGTTAAAGTGATTGTATAAGGATAATTCCCTGCTACAATTGGTGTCCCTGTAATTGTAATTTGATTTGCTGACCAGTTTCCTGTTACACCGTTTGGTAAACCAGAAAAATTTGCTCCAGTCGCTCCTGTTGTAGCATACGTAATATCCGTTAATAAATTGTTTACACAAACCGTTTGAGCATCTGTATTAACTGCTGATGTAAGTGTTACTGAGTTATCCTGTGTTGAATTTATTGTTCCTGTTTTTGTTACAGAACCACAACCTCCTGATAATGTAATAGTATAATTAAAAATACCTGAAACTGTTGGCGTTCCAACTATTGTTACAGTGTTTGCAGAAAAAGATCCTGAAACACCAGATGGTAAGCCAGAAAAAGAGGCACCTGTAGCTCCAACAGTTGTATAAGTTATAGAACTTAATGCAGTATTGTTACAAATAGTTTGATTATCAGAACCTACAATTGATGAAAGTGTGATTGTATTATCAGGAGTTACGTTAATTGTTCCCGAAATTGTTGCAACTCCGCACCCTCCTGTTAAAGTAACTGTATAAGGAAAAGAACCTGATTGAGAAGGTGTTCCTGATATAGTATACACATTTGCTAACCAATTGCCTGTAACTCCTGAAGGTAAACCTGAAACAGTTGCTCCTGTTGCTCCGACGGTATTATAGGTAATTGAAGTTAAAGCTGTGTTTAAACAAATCGTTTGACCATCAGTTCCAACTGCAGAAGATAATGAGACCGTATTTACAGTCGTGATTGTAATTGTCCCATTAATCGTTACAATTCCACATCCTCCAGTCAATGTTGCAGTGTAAGGAAAAGTTCCACCAACACTTGGTGTACCTGAAATTGTGATTGTATTCGCTAACCAATTTCCACTAACTCCAGTTGGTAATCCTAAAAATGTTGCGCCAGTTGCTCCAACAGTAGTGTAAGTTATTGGAGTGATTGCTGTGTTGATACAAAGTGTTTGAGCATCTGTACCTACTGTAGAAGATAAAGTATACGTATTATTAGGTGTTATTGTTAAAGTTCCTGAAATTGTTGTAATTCCACAACCACCTGTTAAAGTAACTGTATAAGGAAAACTTCCTGAAACTGAAGAAGAACCTGAAATAGTATATACATTTGCTAACCAGTTACCACTAACTCCTGTTGGTAAACCTGATACTGTTGCCCCGGTTGCACCAGTTGTAGCGTAAGTAATATTAGTAATCGGAGAATTAATACATTTTGTTTGACCATCTGTTCCAATTGCAGAAGAAAGACTTACTGTGTTAATTGGAGTAACAACGATTGATCCAGTTGTAGTAATCGTTCCACAACCACCAATTAAAGTAATAGTATAAGGAAAAGTACCTGCTGCTAATGGTGTACCAGAGATTGTAAAAGTATTTGCAGACCAAATCCCTGAAGTTCCAAGTGGTAAACCTGAGATACTTGCATTTGTAGCGCCAGTTGTTGAATAAGTAATATTTGTTAATGCAGTATTATTACAAATTGTTTGCGCATCAGAACCAACAGCTGAAGTAAGAGAAATTGTATTAACTGGAGTAACATTGATAGTTCCATTTTCTGTAATTATACCACAACCACCTGTCAATGTAATGATATAAGAAAAATTAGATGCAACTGTTGGTGTACCTGAAATAGTAACTGTATTTCCTGACCAAGCTCCTGAAACACCTGATGGTAAACCTGAAAAACTTGCTCCTGTCGCACCAGTTGTCGAATAAGTAATTGATGTAATTGGTGTGTTTATACAAACTGTTTGAGCATTTGTATTTAAAGCAGATGTCAGTAAAATGGTATTATTTGGTGAAATTGTTAAAGTCCCCGTTTTAGTTACTACACCACATCCTCCAGTTAAGGTAATTGTATATGGAAAAACACCTGATACTGAAGATGTACCAGAAATGGTAACCGTATTTGCTGAAAAACCTCCGGTAACACCTGTAGGTAAACCTGAGAAAGTAGCACCAGTTGCTCCTGTTGTTGTATAAGTAATTGCAGCGATAGCTGAATTAATACAAACTGTTTGAGCATCTGTTCCAACTGCTGAACTTAAATTAATTGAATTAATTGGAGTAACATCAATTGTACCTGTAGTTGTTATAGTTCCACATCCACCAGTTAAGGTAATAGTATAAGGGAAAGATCCTGAAACAGATGGTGTCCCTGTGATTGAAATAGTATTAGCAGACCAGTTACCAGTAATACCTGTTGGTAAACCTGAAAAACTTGCCCCTGTCGCACCTGTTGTTGTGTAAGTTATTGTACTTATTGGAGTATTAACACAAACTGTTTGAGCATCAGAATTAGTCGCAGAAGATAAAACTACTGAATTAAGTTGGTTAACAGTAACTGTACTGTTAACTGTTGTTGTACAACCGTTTATTGTTACAGCGTATGAAATTATACTTGTACCTGGTGCCACTCCAGTAACAAGACCTGAAGAAGAATTTACTGTTGCAATTCCTGTAGATGCACTTGACCAAACTCCTCCTCCTGTTCCATCAGCTAATTGAGTGTTTGCGGTTGGACAAACAGTTAAAGTACCTGTAATTGCATTTACAATCGGCATAGCATAAACAGTGACAGTTGTTGTAACAGTAGTTGTACAACCACCAGCCGTTACTGTGTAACTAATTAAACTTGTTCCGGCACTTACTCCAGAAACTACACCTGTTGTTGCATTTATTGTTGCAACAGCTGTTGAAGCACTAGACCATGTTCCACCTGAAGTAGTATTAGCTAAAGTAGTTGTAGATCCAACACAAACATTCGTTGTTCCGGTAATTGCTGGTACTACAGGTAGTGCAATTGCTGTTACAGCAACATTTGCTGTATTTGAACAATTAGCATAATTCGTTTCTGTTAAAGTATAAGTAGTTGTTCCGGCAACAGTTGGTGTAACAGTTGGAGTTAAAGTTGTAGCTCCAGTCATATTCGTAGTCGGTGACCAAGCAAACGTAGATACGATTGGATTATTAAAATTGATTGACCAATTGTTTAAAGTTCCAGTAGTAAGTGAAGAAACATCACCTACTCTTAAAATCCAGGTTCCATTCGCAGAAGCACAACCTTGAGAATTAGTAATAAATGTATTCCAAGCTGTTGCTCCATCTTTTGGTATATAAGAATTAGTAAAAGGAGCATTTGAAGATGGTGTAGGAATTACGGTAACGGCTGTCGATGAAAAAGTAGTATTAACAAAATTATCTCCTGAACCACCATTTGCACTTATTAATTGAATACTATTCCCACAAGGATCAATTAAATAAGCTTTAACATCTGCATCGTATGTGTGCGATATATTTAATACAACTGAAGATAATGTCCAACCAGTTTTTAGACCCGTCACAGCAATATTTGATGTTGCAACCGTTACAGATGAAGCACCAGACCAACTAGCAGCTCCATTATCAGGAATAGTTTGAGAAGTAGTATTAGAAAAAGAAGATGGTGAAGTTGAAGGCGCAGTTATTGTACCGCTTAATGTAGCGCTTCCTCCTAGACAAAAAGGAGTAACACTAGCTACTGTAGGATTTGGAGATGGATTTACGGTGATTGTTCCAGTGCTTGTTATCGTTCCACAGCCTCCTGTTAATGTAATGGTATAATTATATGTTCCTACAATTGTCGGTGTTCCTGAGATAGAAATTGCATTTGCTGCCCACGATCCTGAAACCCCAGTTGGTAAACCAGAGAACGTTGCTCCTGTAGCTGTAGTAGTAGTATATGTTATTGCTGACAATGCAGAACCTACACAAATAGACTGAGTTGTAGAAGAAACTCCTGAAGTTAAAGTAATTGTATTAGTTGGATTGACAGTTACAACTACATTATCTGTATTAGAAGTACAGCCGTTACCGTCTATTTCACTTACAGAATAAGTTGTAGTTGTGGTTGGATTCGCTGTTGTTGATGCAGTTGTCGGTGTTCCTAAATTGGTTGTGGGTGTCCAACTATATAATGGAGTATTATTAAAATAGATAGACCAATCATAAATTGTCCCTGAATTACCTGTAACATTATCAACTGCTTTTAAAGTCCAGTTACCATTTACAGTAGAACCTGAAGTTATCCCTGAAAATGCATTATAAGGAACGAAATTATCATTCATCGGACCAACAGTTGATGATCCTAAGGCAGTACCTCCAGATATAACAAAACAAGTATTAATTAAATTTGAACCAGTTCCGTAAAACGTAGGTTTTAATGTAATACTCGAACCACTTGGAGAAATCAAGGATATTGATAAATCACCGATTTGAGTATGACCAATATTCATACAAACCTTATTGATTCTAGCAGTACTAAAAGTAGAAGGATTTATTCCTGAAACAGCTATAACAGAAGAACCACCTGTTACCGAATTGTCAAGAATAGCAGCATCAGCAGTATTAATAAAAGGTTTAACTCCGGTTGTTCCTGTTGTTGATGTTGCAGTTAGAGTGGTAGATCCACCACTACAAATTGCCACATCACTTCCAGCGTTAATAATTGGAGCAGGATTTACAGTAACGATAACTGTATCATTAAATATACATCCTGATACAGGATCATTCGCAACAACTGTATATTGAGTAGTCACAGTTGGTGTTGCAATAGGATTATAAATATTCGAAGCACTTAAACCGGTTGATGGAGTCCAAGTATAATTGGCAGTAGAAATATTTTGAGTTAAAATTTGAGCACTTGTTCCAGATCCAGCACAATAGGTCGATGGATTTACCTGAGCTAATAAATCGGTTGAATTTGCAAAAGAATAAGTATTTATTTTATATTCACAAACATCCCCAGTATACCCATCAAACATTAAATAGATTGGATTCCCAGGAGTTAATCCATTTATCGTTTCATTATAATTTCCAGCCGTAAAAGTATTTATACCAGAAACTGTATTAATTTTTCTAAAATTAGTAATACCTCCTCCAATTGGATCTAAAAAAATCAACTGAGCACCAACTCCTTTTTTACAATTTTGAACAGTAAAATTGACATTTAAAGTAGTTTTAGTAGTCATTATTTTCAAATAAGAAGTATTCTCAAGAGAAATTCCTAATACTAAAGAATTGATATTAGTTGATGCAACGTCTGTGATATCATAACATTTGCTAGTCCAACCTGAATAGTTTGTTAAATCACATTGATAAGGAGAAGAAACTATTGCATCAGACGCTACTCCACTTCCATATTCAGATGGAGCATTTGATCCAAAAGTAAATGAAGCATCTATAAAATTGCCTGCCCCTCCACCTGAAGAGCTAAAAACACAAACTTGCCAAGAACCATTTCCCGATTGAGTATTTGAATTTATATCACAAAAATCAATATTTTTAAAACTCGCATCATCTCCATTTGGCCAATAATTCCCTGTAAATGGCGGATTAGAGGTTACGGGGTTTAATACTGAAGGAAATTGAATAGGTGAATTAATTTGTGTAATTACGGTATTTGTAAAATTAGCACCAGTGTAAGTTCCATTTGATCCGTCAACTAAAGTGTATGTTGTTCCTGAAGGAGAAACTAAATTCACCTTCACTTTTGCCATATTAGCATGGGTAATGTTCAATTTAACAGCTTGTAAACCTAAATCATGATTTAGAAACCCTGTTAGTCCTGAAACTACAATATTTTTACAAGTAGAACCTCCACTTGTAAAAGGAGAAGAGCCAGCAGTCGTTGAAAAAGTTTGAGTATATGAAAAACTTATCAGTGAGATGAAAACTGATAAGAATACAATACTATTTTTAATGAAATTTTTCATAATATATATTTTTCAGATATAATTAACGATTAGTTGATTGATTCTCTTCATGAAGGATTTCAAACTTTTCAGACATCTTAGAGTCTAAAGGTTTAACAATTTTAGAAATTTCTAATAATCTATTTTCATTTGTACATCTTTCTTCTAAAGAATGAGAAACATAGACGATAATGTCTTTCTTTGAGTTATACAATTTAGTTAACAGATCTTCTTTTTGAGTAGGTGATATATTTTCTTTTGTTAATTCCAGTTCAATTGATTTTGTTAAAGAAACTTTTCTTTCCAACTCTTTCAATAAAACAGTAGTCGTTTCGATTGTTTCTTTTGAAATACTACTGTCAACATTTTGAGCCTTTAAAGAAAAGTTAACAAAAACAAGTGCTAAAATCATGATCAATGATTTCAAATTAATTGTCTTTTTCATACCAACAAATGATTTTAATTTAAGTGAGTTATCCTCTTTAAAGAGTGAAGGATTATTATATGCAAAACCGTCTAACTTCATTTTTTTAATTCTAAAATATAAAAGTACTAAATCACATCAAATTGATAAGACTACCAATTCAGTTTTTTAGAAATAAAGAAAAATAAAATTTTATTATGGAGCTTTTGGAGAGAAATTGATTATTTAAAATCTTGCTCAATAATAAAATTTTACCATTTTACTAGTTTATGCTTTGTAGTTGTCTATAGTTTATAATCTGTTTTGAACCGACTATACTGCAAATTAAAACAAACTCAAGCAATATTTAATTATAATGCAACGAAACAAAAGAGTTGATTCGTGAATCTAATCGAAAGGGGTGAATGGTTTAAAACAACAATGAATTAAGTATTTAATTTTCAATAAATTAAATGTTTTAAAAAACTTTAATTAAATTCACATACAAATCAAAATTTGCACAGTTTATAAATCTAACCTTTCACCCAATTAACTCCTTTTTTTAAGGATTTCAATGTGAAAAACTCTTTAGATTCAGCTTCTACTATTTTATTATACTCCCAACTTGCATTGGCAGGTAAACTCATTAAAATCGATTCTGTTCGACCCCCAGAAAGCAATCCAAATTTCGTTCCTCGATCATTCACTAAATTGAATTCTACATATCTACCACGACGTAAATTTCTCCAAGTAATCTCATCTTCTGAAAATACTTTATTCCTACCTAATTCAGCTTGTTGGTTGTATAATACAGTGAAATTATCTCCCAAATCCATAGCGAAATTCAACAACTGTTCCTTTGTGATTCCTGAATCTGTGTTTTGATGATCGTAAAAGATTCCTCCTATCCCTCTTGTTTCTTGTCTATGAGGGATATAAAAATAATCGTCTGCCCAATTTTTAAACTTTTCATAAAATTCGGTATGATACTTATCGCAAATAGCTTTTAAGCCTTGATGAAATAATTTAGCTTGTTCAGGTATGACATAATGTGGTGTCAAATCAATCCCTCCTCCAAACCAAAATGCACCATCATTTAATTCAAAATAACGAACATTCATGTGTATTATAGGTACGTGAGGATTATTTGGATGCAAGACTATAGAAACACCAGTTGCGAAAAATTCATCTCCATTTAAACCAAGCTGTTTTTTCATTATATCAGAAACAGGACCGTGAACTGCTGAAAATGCAACTCCCCCTTTTTCTATCAAATCACCATTGCGAATAATTTTAGTTCTACCACCTCCACCTTCTTCTCTCTCCCATTCATCTTCGATGAATTTAGAAACTCCATCGATGTTTTCTAAACGCGCACAAATTCTAGATTGAAGCGCTTTCATCTGTTCGGCAATAAACTCTTTAGTCATTCGTTTCTGTCAATTTTATAATTTCAAAATTTTCTTGTCTTAAAATAAAAGTATTTTTATTCTCGAATCCATTACCAGCACCTTTCTGAACCAAATTAAAATTACTCATCACCCCAGCAGAAGGATCTTTATCTAATAGATATTTCACTCCAAAATACAATAACACATCAAAACCCTGAACAGACATTTTAGTCATATCAGAATTAAATGTTCGTCTATAGGTTTTATTTAAATTTTTCGTTGATTCGTATGAATAATTAAAATCGTTTGGAGCAGAAAAATGAAAATTATACTTGTTTTTATAAGCTCCGTTAATATCATCAAAATTTTGCCATTCTTTCGTTCCGAAAACAGTTATATCGCCTGTTACGTTATTTGAAGATGCTATCAATGAATTCATAAAGTTTTTAGAGGTAGCCTCATCTGTTGAAGGAATAATAAAAGTAGAATTTACCCCCTTTTTAACATATGTTTTAAAATCTTTCAAAGTAGACTCTATCAACTTTTGACGTGTTCCCTTATAGGGTAAACTTAAATAAGCAGCTCTAAATCTTTCATACAATACAATATCCTTTTCTAGAACAGGTCTAACCAAAACCAACTGCTCTTTCAAATTACGATTTAACAAATAAGATGCAGCTCCTTCAATTAAAGTAATATCGGAAGGAATCGCTGCGTATGCAAATGGGTTTTCTTTTAAAATCTCTGTATTAGCTGCAACAGGACAAACAAATTTCACTTTCTTTTCTTTACACCATTTAGCTACAATTCCCATTTTATCTGGAAATAATGGACCAATTACCATATCCATAGAAGCAAACTCAGACTTCTTTAAAATATTTTTTATTGTAATTGAATCATTTTGAGAATCATACACAAATACTTTTGCTTTTAAACCTAATTTACTCAATGAATCAATTGCTAATTGAGCTCCCATATAGAATTCGGTTGATAAATCAGAAACATATTGTGAATATCCCTGACCTTTATCAAGAAAGAAAGGTAATAGTATCCCTATATTATATTCATCTTTTTTTCTATACAAAAGTGTAGAATCAACTTTCTTCAATTCTAATTCTTTCACTTCTCTGATTTCTACTTTTTGAAGTTTTTCTTTTTTGACAGGTATTTTAATTATATCTCCCGGTTTAATTCGATTATTCTTTAAACCACTTACCGCTTGAATATCTTCAACTGGCACCATAAATCTTTTGGAAATACTATACATCGTTTCATGCTCCAAAACAACATGATCTATAATTGTATCTGAAAAAACGATTCTAGGTGTAGGATTTATTGGTGGTGTAGCTATATAATCTACCGAAATTGGAATAATCAACTCTTGTCCAACTTTCACTCCATTTTGAGCTGCTGGGTTTGCCGAAACTATTTGATCAATCGTAACATTGTATTTTTTAGATATACCATACAAAGTTTCCTGAGGTTGTACAGTATGCTTTACTTCTGATTTAATTCCTGCTTTTGATTTATCTACTGATTGATTACCTGGAACTGGAATCAATAATTTCTGTCCATCTTTTATCCCATTTTCAACTCCGGGATTTGTAGCTATAATATCATCAACCGGAACATTATAAAGCGTATGAATCCCCCACAGTGAATTACCACTCTGAACAAAATGAACGTAATATTTCTTCCCTTCTTTTACTTCAATTTCAGCATTCTTTGGTTGCGCTAAAAGCGGAATACTCCAAAGTAAAAAAACAATTATCGTCCATTTTCTCATCTTAACCTGTATTAACCTTATTTAAACTAAAATACAATTACCAAACACGCAGAAGGTCAAGACGAATCTTGACCCCTATCTATTTTTATCTATCATTGGGATAGTCCTGAGTAAAACTAGAACTTCTCCAACTCTATTCTCCCTCCCCTCCATGGGAAAGTCCTGAGTAGAAAAATAATTTTTCCAAAGGAAATATTATTTTTAGTATCGAAGGGCTATTCCCACTCAATCGTTGCAGGCGGCTTAGAACTTATGTCGTAAGTCACACGATTTATTCCACGAACTTGATTGATAATTTTATTTGAAATTTTCGCTAAGAACTCATATGGTAAGTGACACCAATCAGCCGTCATTCCATCTGTAGAACTTACAGCTCTTAAAGCAACTGCATTTTCATATGTTCTTTCATCTCCCATTACACCAACTGATTGAACAGGTAAGAAAATCGCTCCAGCTTGCCAAACATCATTGTATAATCCATCTTCTTTCAAACCTGAAATAAAGATATGATCCACTTCTTGTAAAATACGTACTTTTTCAGCTGTAACTTCTCCTAGAATACGAATACCTAAACCTGGACCTGGGAAAGGGTGTCTTCCTAAAATCAATGGATCAATACCCATTGATTTCCCAACTCTTCTTACTTCATCCTTGAACAATAATCGTAATGGTTCAACAACTTGTAATTTCATATAGTCAGGTAAACCTCCTACGTTATGGTGAGATTTGATAGTTTGAGACGGTCCACCAGAGAAAGAAATAGATTCAATTACATCAGGATAAATAGTACCTTGACCTAACCATTTTGCATCTTCTACTAATTTTGACTCTTCATCAAAAACATCAACAAAAACTTTACCGATTGCTTTTCTTTTCAATTCAGGATCAGTTAAACCACTTAAAGCAGAATAGAATTTCTCAGAAGCATCTACTCCTTTCACATTCAATCCCATTCCTTTATAAGAATCCAAAACTGACTGATATTCATTTTTACGTAATAAACCGTTATCTACAAATATACAATGTAAATTCGCCCCAATAGCTTTGTGTAATAATACAGCAGCAACAGATGAATCAACCCCTCCTGATAAACCTAAAATAACTTTATCAGTACCAATTTTTACTTTTAAATCATTAACAGTAGAATCAACAAATGAATCAGGTGTCCAATTTTGAGAACATCCACAAATATCAACTATGTAATTTTTCAATAGAATTGAACCTTCTAAAGAGTGATATACTTCAGGATGAAATTGAATTCCGAAAGTTTGCTCTCCTTCAACGTGATATCCTGCGATTTCAACATCTTCAGTACTCGCAATGATTTTATAATTTGAAGGAATTTTCTTCACTGTATCTCCATGCGACATCCACACTTGAGAACCTAAAGACATTCCTTTTGTCAAAACATTTGATTGATCAACGTGTGTAAGGTTTGCTCTACCATATTCTCTTGTATTTGAAGGCAATACTTCACCACCAAAATTATGAGATAAATACTGAGCACCAAAACACAATCCTAATAAAGGAAACTTACCTTTAATTTCACTTAAATCTGGATTTGGAGCTTGCTCATCTCTCACTGAAAAAGGACTTCCTGAGAGAATAACTCCTTTAATAGAATCATTCAATTCTGGACACTTGTTCCATGGATGAATTTCACAATAAACATTTAATTCTCTCACACGACGAGCAATCAATTGCGTATACTGTGAGCCAAAATCTAGTATAAGTATCATTTCTTTCATTTTGCAAAGATAATAATAATTGATAATTGATAATTGTCTATTGTCAATTAATAATTGTCAATTAAAAACGTCATTCTGTCAGAAAATAAAAAATGGAACAATTTTCGATGAATGCAGGACAATTAACATAAAAGAACGAGTGTACTTTCAGAAATAAAGTTATTTTTGAATTCTCAAAATGACCAAGAAATTATGATACAAGGATTATTAAAAAAAATATTCGGAGATAAATCGGCAAAAGATCGTAAAGATTACCAACCTATAATCGATCAAACATTAGAATTTGGATCTCTATTCGTTTCATTATCAGACGATGAATTAAGAGCGAAAACAACTTATTTCCAAAATTTAGTTAAAGAAGGTACTCAATCGCTTGAAAATGAAATTCAAGAATTAAATGACCTTGCGAATAATCCTGAAACGATAGTTTTTGACAAAGAAGCGATTTTTGAGAAAATTGATAAGCTAACTAAAGCAGTAGACGATAAAATTGAAGAAATTTTAGAAGGTATTTTACCTGAAGCTTTTGCTGTTATAAAAGAAACATCTAGAAGATGGGCTGAAAATGGTCAATTAACCGTTACAGCGCAACAATTTGATAAAGATTTAGCTGCTAAAAAAGATGGAATCACTATTGAAGGTGATAAAGCTATTTGGTACAACAAATGGACTGCTGCTGGTGCTCCTGTAGAATGGAAAATGGTTCACTACGATGTTCAGTTAATGGGTGGTGCGGTTTTACATAGAGGTAACATCGCTGAGATGCAAACAGGAGAAGGTAAAACATTGGTTGCTACTCTTCCTGTTTATTTGAATGCACTTGCAGGAAAAGGCGTACACTTAGTTACGGTAAATGACTACTTAGCAAAACGTGACTCTGAGTGGATGGGTCCATTGTATCAATTCCACGGACTTGTAGTAGATTGTATTGATAAACATAGGCCTAATTCTCCAGAAAGAAGAAAAGCATATTTAGCAGACATTACATTTGGAACGAATAATGAATTTGGATTCGATTACCTTCGTGACAATATGGCAGGAAGCGTTGAAGATCTAGTTCAACAAAAACACCACTTTGCAATTGTCGATGAAGTCGATTCAGTTTTGATTGATGACGCGAGAACTCCATTGATTATTTCTGGTCCAACCGAAAGAGGTGACGAACACGAATTTTACCAACTTAAACCAAGAGTAGAAACTGTAGTTGCTGCTCAACGTCAATACATTAACCAATGTTTAGCAGAAGCAAAACGTCTTTTAACGGTGATCAACTCACCTACTGACGATAAAAAAGATGCGAAACAAATGTTAGACGATGGTGGTATGGCTTTATTAAGAGCTCACCGTGGACTTCCAAAAAATAAAGCATTGATCAAGTTCTTATCTGAACCAGGAATGAGAGCACAATTGCAAAAAGTAGAAAATTTCTACATGCAAGATCAAAGCAAACACATGAAGAAGGTCGACAAAGAATTATTCTTTGTCATCGATGAAAAAAACAATACAATTGAATTAACGGAGAAAGGTATTCAACTTATTTCTGGTCAAGATGATCAAAATTTCTTCGTAATGCCTGACATCGGTCTTGAAATTGCAAATCTTGAGAAACAAAATCTTGAGAAACAAAATTTCTTAGAAAGCAAAGACCAGTTAATTCGTGAGTACAGTATAAAATCAGAAAGAATTCATTCTGTAACTCAATTATTAAAAGCTTATACCCTTTTCGAAAAAGAAGTAGAATATATTATCTTAGAAGGTAAAATAAAACTTGTTGATGAGCAAACAGGTCGTGTTATGGAAGGAAGACGTTATTCTGACGGACTTCACCAAGCGATTGAAGCCAAAGAAAATGTTCAAGTAGAAGACGCTACTCAAACTTACGCTACAATTACACTTCAAAACTATTTCAGAATGTACCATAAATTAGGTGGTATGACAGGGACAGCTGAAACTGAAGCAAAAGAATTTTGGGACATCTACAAATTAGATGTTGTTGTAATTCCTTCAAATAGAGGTATCATCAGAAAAGATCACAATGATTTCGTTTATAAATCTGCAAGAGAAAAATTCAATGCAGTAATTGAAGAAGTTGAACGTTTAGTTGCAGAAGGAAGACCAGTTTTAGTTGGTACAACTACTGTTGAGATTTCTGAGTTATTAAGCCGTATGCTTAAAATGAAAGGTGTAAACCACCAAGTATTGAATGCAAAATATCACCAACAAGAAGCTGAAATCGTTGCAAATGCTGGTAAATCTGGAGCAGTAACTATTGCTACAAATATGGCAGGTCGTGGTACTGATATTAAATTAGGCGAAGGTGTTAAAGAATTAGGTGGTTTAGCAATTATAGGTACTGAACGTCATGATTCTCGTCGTGTCGATAGACAGTTAAGAGGTCGTGCTGGTCGTCAAGGAGATCCTGGTTCTTCTCAATTCTTTGTTTGTTTAGAAGACGATTTGATGCGTAAATTTGGATCAGAGCGTATTGCTAAATTAATGGATAGAATGGGACTAAAAGAAGGTGAAGTAATTACTCACGGAATGGTTTCAAAATCAATCGAAAGAGCTCAGAAAAAAGTAGAAGAAAACAACTTCGGAATGCGTAAACGTTTATTAGAATATGATGATGTAATGAACGCACAACGTAAAGCGATTTACAAAAAACGTCACAACGCATTATTCGGTGATCGTTTGGATTTAGACACAGATAATATGTTTTATGATATTTCTGAATCAATTGTACTTCAACATGGTGGAGGTAGCAATTTCGAAGAATTTGAAATGGATTTACTACGTGTTTTAAATGTTCAATCTCCAGTATCAATAGAAGAATACAAAACGATCGATAAAACTAAATTAGCAGAGAAAGTATACAATGAAGTTTGTGCTCATTATTCTCGAAAAAACGATAAAATTGCATCTAGAGTTTATCCTCAAGTAAAACATGTATACGAAAATATGCCTGGTCAATTCAAAACGATCGTATTCCCTCTTTCTGATGGTAAACGTGAAGTTAAAATGGAATTAGATTTAGAAGCAGCATACAAATCTGAAGGAAAACAAATTGCTAAAGAATATGAGAAAAATATCACTTTAGGAATGATTGACAACGAATGGAAAGAGCATTTAAGAGAAATGGATGACTTACGTTCTGCAGTTAATAATGCACAATATGAGCAAAAAGATCCTTTATTGGTTTACAAACTTGAATCTTTTGATTTATTCAAGAATATGTTAACTCGTTTAAATACAGAAACGACAGAATTCTTAATGAAAGTAGATATTCCATTTGAAGAAGAAATAGAAAGCTCTAAAAAAGAAGTTTCTCACCAAGACCATTATCAAAAAGCTCAGATTGCTCAACAAAGTGGTAACACTTCTTCTACTCGCCCTCCACAATTTCAAGGAAGTCAAGGTTATGATCAAGCAATTCAAAACTCTGAACAAGTAAGAGAAAAACAACAACCTGTTACGGCTGAACCTAAAGTGGGAAGAAATGATTTATGCCCTTGTGGAAGTGGTAAGAAATTTAAACAATGTCACGGCATACAATAAATTAAATAATGACTAGTCCTAAATAGACGTTACATATTTAAAGTAAAAATAATTAAATATTACATACCAGCAAACACGTGTTTGCTGGTATTTTTGGTTTTGTACGTTTTTATTTTAATCTTATTTTGTTGATGCATGTATTTCGGCGTATTCATATAACACGAATAATGGGGCCTAATATTATTATAAATACCTACGCTATCTCGAACAAGTTCCTTCACGATTTTTATTTCAATATTTCTATTTTCACCGATGAACTCTTGCTTTAATATACCGTTTATTCTTTCTGCAACAGCGTTGGCATATGGGTCATAAGTCTCTGTCATGCTACATCTAATTTTGCTTTTATTCAATAAATCTTGGTATTCAT
>CANCEQ010000012.1 GCA_947375085.1 Flavobacteriales bacterium | reverse complement strand
AAAGTATAATTAAAACTAAACTCAATAATATGATATCAATATTCTTTATTAATTTTGAATTTAATCTAGTATACATTTAAATTTATTGTTTAAATTTATTGTTTAAATTTATTGTTTAAATTTATTGTTTAAATTTATTGTTTAAATTTAATTAAAACTTCTACAACTTCTGCCCAATTTATTCCTATAAAAAATGGTAGTCTTACTAAATTCAATTCATAATAATCAGATTTAATTAAAGTATTGTTTGTATTTTTTTGTAAATAATATGGACTTTTATGCAAACTTAAATAATGAAAAACCGCTTGAATACTATCTTCTTTCAAAAAAGAAATTAATGAATCTCTTTGCTCTCCTGATTCACAAATTAAATAAAACATATGCGCATTATTACTTGCATATTCAGGAATATTTGGTAATTTGATATTTAAATATTTCGCCCATTCTTTTAATGAATTATAATAAGCATTCCATAATTCACTTCTTCTAGTTTGAATAGCTTTTAAATTTTCTAACTGTGCCCATAAAAAAGCAGCAATTATTTCAGATGGTAAGAATGAACTGCCCATATCTACCCATCCATATTTGTCAACTTCTCCTTTAAAAAAAGCCGAACGATTGGTCCCTTTTTCCCAAATGATTTCAGCTCTTTTTACAAATCGTTCTTCATTCACTACCAACATTCCACCTTCACCAGATATGATATTCTTCGTTTCATGAAAAGAAAAAGCCGCTAAATGTCCTATTCCTCCTAATGGCTTTTTGACTCCATCTTTTCCTGTATAATAACTATCAATTGCCTGTGCTGCATCTTCCACCACAAATAAATTATATTTATCAGCTAATGTCATGATTTTATCCATATTACATGCTACACCAGCATAATGAACAGGAACAATCGCTTTCGTTTTAGAAGTAATCAATGCTTCTATCTTGTCTTCGTCAATACCTGGATGATCTTCTCTACTATCAGCAAATACTATTTTAGCACCTCGCAATACAAATGCATTTGCTGAACTTACAAACGTGTAAGAAGGAACGATAACCTCATCCCCAGGCTGAATATTGATTAAAATTGCTGCCATTTCAAGGGCATCCGTACATGATGTTGTTAACAAACATTTTTTAAAATGGTATTTTTCTTCAAAAAAGGATTGACATTTTTGAGTATAATATCCGTTGCCCGAAATCTTTTTACGATCCACAGCATCTTTTATATATTTCGTTTCATTACCCGTAAAATAGGGCGTGTTAAATGGTATTTTCATTTTTTTAATTCTACTGGTGAACCTATATACAACCCTTTTTTTTCAATAGATTTTAACACTAAAGAAGCTGCCCCTATCTGAATTGAATTTCCTATTTTTACTTTATCAACAACTGTTGCATTAGTTCCTATAAAACATTTTTCCCCTATTTCTGAAAATCCAGATATAGTAACAGAAGGTGCAATAAAAGAATGTTTTTTTACAATTGAATCATGCGCAATTACAACACCTGTATTCAAAAGTACATTATCCTCCAAAATACACCCCATATCAATTATGCATCCCGGAAAAACTAAAACACCTTCACCTATTTTAGTTGAAGCATCAACATACGAAGAAGAATGAATAAACTTGTAAATTGGTGCGATATTTTTCATATTTTTAAAAATTTCAGCTCTAAAATCAAAATGTTTATACCCAATAGCAATCACAAATTGATCTGCAACTCCTTCATTAAATAATAGTTGAGCATCATCTATTTTTCCAACAACTTTTTTACCTTGAACAATTGATCCTACAATCAAAGTATCATCTAAAAAACCTACCACATCATCAGTTGTATCATTATCAATATGATATGCCAATGTTTTTCCTAAGTCTCCTGCTCCAACTACTAGTAATTTCATTTTTTTCAAATCTAAATTTAGTGTTGTTCGTATATTTTTTTTATCACAACATTGGGTCTTCCTTGAACTTGGGTATAAATTTTACCTATATATATACCTATCAATCCTAAAAAAGTGGAAATAATTCCCAATACAAATACGATAGAAGCTACTACGGAAGTCCATCCAACTTGAACTGCGTTACCATTTACCAATTTATTTACCCCTATTAGGATTAAAAATAAAAAACTAAAACTACTAACAAAGACACCGAATTTAAACATCCATTCAAGAGGTTTAGAACTAAAGGATGTAATCGCATAGAGCATTAAATTGAATTTTTTTGAAAAAGAATAAGTACTTTTTGTCAGCCTCATACCTTTTTTTACAGGCATTCCTTTTTGATTGTACCCAACCCAATAAAACATCCCTCCTAAAAATAAATTACTATCATTCATTTCTAGCAAAGAATCAATGTATTGTCGTGTCATCAAACGTTCCGTTAAAATATTGGCAGGAACCTTAATCGGCGATAGCTTATTGAATAAGCTCCAAAATAATTTTCCTGAAACTTTTTCAAATGAAGCGCCTTTTCGGTATTCTTGATAACCATAAACTACATCTAGCTGATCGTTTAATTTTATTTCATTATAAAAATCAATTAAAATTTCAGGAGGAGTTTCTAAATCATTATCAATAACAAAAATATAATCACCTTTGGCATGTTTCAAACCTGCTTGTAAAGCATAATGATGACCAAAATTACGTGCTAAATCAATAATTTTAATTTGAGGAATTAATTGTTGTTTTTGTATTAAAAATGAAACAGAATCATCGGGGGAACCATCATTTACAAAAATCAGTTCAAAATCAACACAATTTAGTTTTTTTAATGATCCAAGTGTCCTTGAAATAAATTCATCCAAAAAGATGTGTGATTTATACAAACTTGTAACTATTGAAATACCTTGACTCATCTCAAATTCAATTTAGATTTACCTTGATAAATAATGTAACCTGCTCTATTACTACTATCTTTCAATTCTTCTAACTCAGTTGATTGAAGACTCATTTCCAAATAATGAGTTGTAGAATGAGGTATATTTTTAAAATAAGGTAATAGATAAGTCGTTAATTTTGATAAAAAATAAACTCCAGAAAAATGGTGATTCATACCCTCAAAAACATCAATTTTATTACCCAATGAAACCTGTATTATATTTTTTAAATAGTCATAACCTGTAGATAATGGAACTAAATGTGAACCAATAAAGTCTCCTCCCATTCTAGCACCTATTTCTATTAGAAAAATTCCCTTATCATTTATTTTAATTTCAGAATGAGCTGCTCCATTTTTAATTTCCAAAGCATTCAATCCTTTTTTTACAGTATAATAAATTTGAAACTTTAAATCTTCATCTAAACCAGCTGGTTGATGATGTTCTAATTCAACGAAATAAGGAGGTCCAGAAGTTATTTTTTCTGTTATTGCCAAAATAGTATGTATGCCATTTTGAGAAATAGATTCCACACTATATTCACTTCCTTCAATAAAAGTTTCTACTATAGCTTTTTTTTCAAAAGATTCGTCAATAGCTCGCTGAATATTCAAAAGAAGGTCGTCATGATTTTGAGAAATTGTGACCCCTCGACTTCCTGAACGATCAGTAGGCTTTACTATTAAAGGAAAAGATAAGTCATCTAGTTTTTCTATAGAATTAGAAGATATAAAGGAAGAATAAATAGGTGTCGGTAAACCAACACTACGAAAACGATCTCGCATCAAAAACTTATTTGTTGAAACAAAAGAACTTTCAACTGAATTTGCAATTAAGCCCATTTTTTCTGCGACATAAGAAACTGTAGTGACAGCAACATCAGATGCAATGGATAAGATTGCATCAATTTGAATCTCTTGACATTTTTCTAATATTTTATCCTTATCTATAATTGATATAGGATAAAAATATGTTGCCTTTTTCTTACAAACTGAATCTTCACTATCCCAAGCGAAACAATGTGATTCATGACCCAATTCATTTATTTTATCAACCAAAGGTAACTGTAAATAACTAGCACCAATTACAGCTATTTTAATCATTCATAATTTTTTTAATTCAATTTATTCTAATCTATTTCGATTTAAACAGAATAATTTTATCCAAATATAATGTAAAGTTTAGTATTTTCATCATTTTACTTAACCCTTTTATTTTCACTTAATCCATTTTATAAAAGATCAAACAATTATTCCTTATCAAGATTCAAAGTTTTTGAAACTATATAAAGTGGTCGATCTTTAACTTGATCAAAAATTTTGCCAATGTAAAGACCAAAAATCCCTAAAACAATTAAAATCAATCCCCCAACAAACCAAATTGAAAATAAAGTTGAAGTATAGCCCTCTACAGTAATAAATCCTATTAATCCTGCTATTAGATTGTAAATAGCCAATAAAAATGCTAAAATAGAAATTGAAAAGCCTAATTTAATAGTCAATTTTAGTGGTTTATTACTATTTGATAAAATAATATCCAAACTCAAATCAATTAATTTAGAAAGAGAGTAGGACGATTTTCCTTCTAAACGATTTGCATGTTCTACATCTAAATAACAATATTCAAAACCAATTAAAAAAAGTAAAGACGGAAACGATCTTGAAAATTCTCTATGTTCTAAAAAGGCTTGAACTACTTTACGATTGTAAATACCAAAATTTGAAACCGCACTATCTGATTTTATTCCACTTAAATAAGAGAAAACCCAATTAAATAATTGTGAACTTTTCTTTTTCAGCCAATTATCCTTGCGTTCGAACCTTCTTGCTTGAACATAGTCAAAACCTTCTATTGCTTTATTATAAAGCTTAAAAATTTCTTCTGGTTGGTCTTGTAAGTCACAATCCATAACTACAATCCATTCTCCTTTTGCAATATCTAATCCCGCTGTTATTGCATAATGTTGTCCAAAATTTCGACTTAATTTTACTCCTTTTATGCGTTGATTACTTTTACATTCTTCAATAATTGAGTTCCATGAATTATTGGGACATCCATCTTCAACCAAAATAATTTCATAATGCTCTGAAATTATAGAAACACTCTCAACTATTCTCCTCACCAGCTCTGAAACCATTTCTTTCGATTTATAGACTGGCGAAACTATTGAAATTTTAATATCTTCTTTAATCATATAACTTAAATAATTTATATTTTATCTTAATTTAAGAAAGAGGTTATTGAATTTAAACGTTTTCTTAGATCAAATTAAACTATAAATTTAATGTTTGAATAATAACATTTAATACGATTAGTAATATTTTTCTCTGACAGATCACAAAACGCTAATTAAAAAAACTTAAAAAAAGGGAATTATCTTAACTCAATTAATTTTTCATTGTTTATGAAATATACACCCATTTTAACCCAATTCTTTTTCATCATTTTCTGCAAATAGTCACGTTCCCATTTAGAAGGAACTACAACATTTTTGGAAAACAACTCAAACTGAACATTTTTTACACTCAAATTATTTTTGATGCAAAAATAATCTAAATAAGGATATACATTCATTAAATATGAATCTAAATTAAAATGTTGTGATGAAACCCTAAAAGTATAATTTGTCCAAAAATTTCCTGTAATATAATCGCTTGGTTGTCCCTTTTCATTTATTAAAGGAACTAAATATCTTTTGCCTTTACAAATCGCTACCACTTTTATAATGTTTGAATATCCTCTAAAATGATCATCTAAAAAAAGTCCGTGATTTGTCATTCCAATAAATTTATGAGAAAAATAATCTACTTTATCAGCTAAACCAACCATCTTATGTGGTAAACTATTCTCTTTCTTCATTGATGAAGCAAATATTTCTGTCATAAATGGTGTTCTCCATGTTAATAGGGATTGGATTGAAAAGCTAAATAAAAAAAACAACAGCCAACTTTTCTTACTCATTTTTTCCGAAAAACGAAAACTAGAGTAAGACTCGCTTTTATATTTGTCTAAAATTTTTAAATTAGAAAATCTTCTATTGATTTTTTCCAATTTAATTTTTTTCCAAAATCGAATAGGCACCATTAAAAAATAAACACATATTACAGCCAATGCAAACCAAGGAATGGGAAAGAAAAAAAGTATACCAAGATGAAATAATATACCAATTACTAATAATGGCACTCTAAATACTTTAAACCACATTAATAGAATAAATACAGTCTCAAAAATCAAAACCAAATAGCCTAAAAACTTAACTAAAAGTTCATTATTTAATAGCCAGGGGAAGCTTGACCATGTAGCCATTGGCAAACTAGCCGGCAACCACATACCTAAGCCGTTTAACCACATCGAACTGGCAAACTTATAAAATGCTGAATCTAAATAAATCAAGGCAATGACTAAAAAAACTGGAGCTAAATAATAAACTTTAAAAACTTTTTCATCCTCTTCCTTAGATTTTTTTTGTAGAAATGCATCTAAAGAGATTTGATTTGCTACAGGTAAAAACATCAATAAAAAATTAATTCCTGTATAGATTGTAAAACCATGGTATTCATATTTTTGGGCTGAACTTAAAATAATAACCGAAAAAATGTAATTCAAAACAGCTACATACCTTGTTTTATAACCTATCATTAATAAAAAAACTGTTGGTATCCAAAAAAGAAAAAACAGTGTTGGATTTATTTCAGTATACCCGTCATATACAATAGATCTGTATTTGAACAAATGTGCTAATTCAAATAAAAAAACAAATGAATATGCAATTCGAAAAATCGATAATCCAATTGAATCAACTTTGTTAAAAAGAATACTTGTTATTTTTGAAATTAAACGTTTCATAATAAAATTTTTAAAGTTAATAAAGATTAAATTGGTTTAATAATTCATTCTAAAAATGACACTAACTCCAAAACAAAAATCGTGGACAAATTTTAAATTAAGTGTCAAAAATGGATGATAGTTATCATTAAAAAAAAATGAATATTATTAAAATTAATGACAACTAATATAATTAACGATTATAAGTAACAACTTTGTAATTTGCTGAATTTATAAACGATTTATTTTTCATTTTAGAAAAACCACTTGACAATTTAAAATCATTTTCTGTTTTTATAAATGAATAATTTGATATAAACACATTCAGCTCGGTTTTCATACGTTGTTCATATTTTTGATTATGTGGATTTTTAGTCATCCACCCTAAAAAATACAAATTCCAATTTCGTGTAATCTTTGAGATTTCAAATGGATTCAAATATTGTAATTTTAAATCATCTGCGTAAGGTGTAACATATTTAATCGGATGTTTCTTTTGAAATTGAGTTAATAAATCAATTTGTTCTTTTAAATATTCATACCTATTAGCAAGTGTTTCATTCGCTTTTTCATTCAAACGTCTTGTGTAATAAAAAGAAAGTAATACGAAACCTATTGAAAGACTATACAACTGGAAACGAGAAAAATAATTCCATTCTTCAATTAAAAAAACACAAACTAAAATGAATGAAACAACAAAACCTAAATAAATCCTATTTTTCAATAATCCATCAATTGAAATATAGGCTAATACCGAAATTAAAAATATGCTATAAAGAAGAATAAGTAATCGATTTTTATTGTTTTTATTGAATATTGCCAACATCCCTACAATGAAAAAAAGCAATATGAAATCACGTACATAAGAAATAAACTGTGTTTTTACATTTTTAAAGATGTCGGACTTCTGCTTCTTAATTTGAATGTTTTGGCTCAACCTCTTTAATACATCCATCGTGATTACATTGGGATTTGGGAAAAAATTTTTGAGTAAGGTGTAATCCTCCTTAGAGCAAACACCTTTGTAAATTGATTCTGAAAAATCGGCATTTAAATTATCTGTCACCACTGCTCTAAGTCGATTATATTTTGTCGCATCCTTCCATTCATTTGAGACTAATTTATCTCTCGAAATTATTGAAGAAACAGGAATGATTAAAAAAAATAAAAAATAGATTAAATGTCGATACGATTTTGAATTAAAGGAACTGTAAATAAAATAGGGAAACACAAAAATCAATATTAAAAGAGTGACTTCTGGACGAATGAATGCTGCAAATAAGATCATTAAAAAAGAAAAAATTGATTGCACCCTTTTTTCTCTTTGATAAAGAATTATTCCGGCTACTGACATCATAATTGCCACTGTAGTAAACTGAAGATACATTAAGAAATTTAGTTCCAAAACAGAAAATAAAATAACCAGAGATATTACAATAATTGGCTTTAGAGTGAGTTTAATGAGTTTATGTATAAGTACACTGAAAGATACTAAATGAAATAACAAAAACAGCAATGTATACCACTCAATTCCTTTTGAAAAACGATAAAGTGATGATACAACTGCCCCATAAATTGGGTTTATAAAAATTAAATTAGACTCAAAGTTACCTGTGTAATTTCCTGATGCTAAAAGCAACATAACAACATCATCGTTCTCTTCAAAACGAATTGGTAAAAAAAGGATTGCAAGAGCAATCAACAAACTGCTATAAAGAAATGAAATCAGTATTTTTTGCTCTTTAAAGAATTTTAACATACCTTTTTGTATTTTTTGAAGTAAAACTAAACTAGCAACATTTGCTACTATTAATAGAAAGACTTGTGTGAATAGTTAGTAATATAGTTATCTATTCTATTAAAATCTTACGAATTTTGTAATTAAAAAAAACAACATTAAATAAAAAAAAATCAACCAAAATTTCATTAAAATAGCTGATTTACTAAGTCCTTTAATTAAAATATCCTCATCTTCTTTTATAGGTAAACTGATAACTGGAATTGAACAATTTTCTTCTGTACATCTTTCTGTTAGTCTATTCCCTGCAATTTTTTTATACAAACCTTGACCGATTGCTTTTAAAACTGGTAAATTTAACAGAAAACCAAATGGCCAAGTCCAAATCATGTGTTTCAATAATTGAACATACGAATTATAACCAACAAAAACATGACCTTTTGAATTAACACTATGAATATTAATTAATAACTCATCTAAACTAATGCTAGTTAATGCTTGATTAGATTTGTAATGCATTTGTACTGGCAAACATTGTATTTTATTAAATACATCAAAGTGATGAATGATAATAATAATTTTTGCACACAATGGACATTCTAGATCGTAATAAAACGTAAAAATAGACCTTTTAGATTGAAAAAGTGAAAAGAATTTTCTCCAAAAACGAATGGGGATAATTAATGAATATACACTTAAAATTTTTAAACTAAACCAAAAAAAAGGAGTAAATAAAGCTATTCCCAAGTGAAAAATTACACCTAAAAAGAGTAATGGAATTCTAAATGGTTTGAACCAGAAAAGTAAAATAAAAATTAATTGAAAAAAAACAAATGTACAACCATAAAAGTCATGGTTAAGAATGGATGCAAATATATTCCACATTTCCACGGCTCGATTTAAAGAAAAACCGTTTGAAGGATTCAATTTAAAAAAAAATGAAACAGAATCTATATAAAATAAGGTAATTGCCGTAAAAATAGGGAATAGATAATTTACAGCAAAAACATTTTCATCGTTCTTAAACCGAAAGTGTAGTGTACTGTATTTCAACTTCATTACCAATGAATCAAGGGAAATTGAACGAGAAATTGGAAGAAAAATGAATAATAAATTTAAACCGACAAAAGCATAAAAGGTAGTGTATTCATACTCAACCGCTGAGCTAAATAAAATGATTGAAAAAATATAATTTAATACTGATGCTATACGTGTATACAATCCCACAATCAACAATATTAAGACTGGAAACCAAAATAAAAAAACATAGTCGATATTTAAGTCTACTCCATTGTAAATTATTTCTCGTTCAGAATATAATTGAAAAACTTTACCTAAAAGAATGCTTGAATAGAGAATTCTAAACACAGATAGACCTGCCGAATTAATTTTCTTGAAAAAGATTTTTTTTAATATTGAATTTAAACTTTCCATCATATATCTTGTAAATTCTCGGAACATATAAAACCTTCCAGAAACAAATATAGGGTTTTCGAATATAAGTACCTTCGATGGAACGCATTAATCATTACATAATTGTCTCAATTAATTTTGAGCAATGAAATAATTTAATAATTTTCAAGTTAAATCTTCAAAGAATTAAATGTATAGAATCTATAAAAGTTTTGTATTTGATTTACATTACTTGAAATTCAAAAATACCAATAATGCCTTTTTTTGAAAAAAATGATTTCAATCGATATCAAAACACAAAATTAATTGTAAAAGCGGGCAGTTTTAAAATCAGTTTTTTTGAAAACTTTACAACAACCTTAAAATAACATATTAAGAATAATTTGGGAATAAAACTAAATCATTATTTAATAACATTAGATATATATACAATCAAATGAATTGAAATTTTAACATACAATAATTATGTTTATTTCAATTTTGATTCAAATTAAAAATTAAATATAAACTCTTAATTACGTATTCGATATTAATATTTTCCATTCCAACATATAGTGGTAAAATAATACTACGATCCGCTAAATCTTCCGATACAGGTAACTGATAATTTCCAGAACTATAGGCTGTTTCCCTGTGTGTAGTCATAATACCTCTTCGCGAAGATATTCCTCGATCTAATAATTCTTGCATCAAATCATTTCGTTCTATAGGACAATTTTCTTTTAAATAAATTGAAAATGATTGTATATTTGAAATTTTTCCATCACCTTCAAATGGTAATCGAATGCAATCAATATCTTTTAAACCTTCTAAGTATTTTCTAGCAAGTTTTCTTCGTTCTTCAACAATCCAATCTAATTTCTCTAATTGTTTGATGCCTACAGCAGCCTGAATATCTGTCATCCGATAATTATAACCTACTTCCAAATGGTCTTCAAATAGAATTTTAGAAGATTGATGTCGAACACGATCGCTTACACTCATTCCGTGTTGTCTTAATAGTTTCATTCTGTCAGCAAAGACCTGATTTGTAGTTGTAACCATTCCGCCATCTCCAGTTGATATTACTTTTCTAGGATGAAATGAAAAACAAACTAAATCTGAATGGCTTCCAATTTTCTTGTTTTTATACGATGAACCTATAGCGCAAGCTGCATCTTCTATTAACACCAATTGTTTCTCTTTACACAAGGCTGAAAACTCATCAATATCAGCTGGCATACCAATTTGATGCACAATCAAAATTGCTTTTGTTTTTGAAGTGATCTTCTTTTTAACATCTTCAATATCAATATTATAATCTTGCTTTACTTCTGCAAAAACAGGAGTTGCGCCTACATATTTTATACTATTTGCGGTTGCTATGTAACTCATTGAAGGACAAATAACCTCATCTCCGTTTGATATTCCAGCAACAATCATAGATAGATGTAATGCTGTTGTACAATTTGATACAGCTACGGCATGTTTTGCTCCGGTATAGTTTGCAAATTTATCTTCAAATTCAGCAACTTTTGGTCCTTGCGTAATCCAACCAGTCAAAATTGTGTCATAAGCAGCTTGCGCTTCTTCTTCTGTAATATAAGGTTTTGCTATCGGAATCATTTTTTTTGTTTTTCAAAATACCACTCACTCAATTCTTTCATCCCTTGCTCCAAAGATATAGTCGGAGTAAAATTCAATAATGATTTTGCTTTATCAATATTTGCTAATCTCCTAGACACTGGATTCACACTATTCTCTTCTCTATGCTCTGGAGCTAAATTTGAATTGTTTACTTTTAAAAGTACTTCTAACAATTCTTTTAAACTGGTTTCTTCGCAATTTCCTATATTAAATGTTTCATCCGTTGCTTCAGAAAGTAAAGCTGCAACATTTGATTTAGCAATATCCTTTACATATACAAAGTCCATTGTAGTTGAACCATCTCCATAAATCAATGGATTTCTATTGTCTCTAATACAATCTAACCACTTAATCATTACTTCTGTATACTTTCCATCAGTATCCATTCTTGGACCATAAGCATTGAAGTATCGAAGAGCAACGTATTCTAAACCGTACGTGAATTTAAAACTTCTAAACAATTGTTCACCAAATAATTTAGCAGCACCATAAAAAGTTTGATTATCATAAGGATTATCTGTTTCAGGTGTAGGGAAATTTTGAGCTAATCCATAAACAGAAGCACTTGAACTGTAAATCACCTTCTTAACTTTATATTTCACACATAATTCAGCAACGTTGAATGTGCATTTTAACATTACATCAAAACCTTCTAAAGGATTTGCTGCACAAGAATTTATACGAAGTGCTGCCATGTGAAAAACATAATCACTTCCACTAATACATTTCTCTAATAAATCTGTATCTCTTAAATCTCCTTCAATAAATTCAACAAGTGAATTATCTTTAAAGTTAACCATATTAGCATGACTCCCACGAATCAAATTATCAAGAATAATTATTTTTTTAGGATTATGTTCTAAGAGATATTCTACCACATAAGAACCTATAAAACCGGCTCCTCCAGTAACTAAAATTGTTGAATTTGTAATTTTATTCGTCATTTTTTAATTTTTTAAATCAATAATATCGTCAATAATAAATACAGGTCTTTTTCTTGATGAGTCGAAAGTTCTCCACAAATATTCAGCTATTATACCCAATGAAATATTCGTAATCCCAAAGCCAATTGTTAGAATTGAAATTAACATCGTCCATCCAGAAACCAAATCATTAAATAATATCTTTCGAAACAGTAAATACAAAGAAAAACCTATTCCAGAGATAAATAAAGTAATACCAATAATCGTTACAAAACGAATAGGAGCATAAGAGAAAGCTATAAATGAATCAATAAATAATTTAATTTTTTTACTCAAAGTCCATTTTGAAACACCTTTTTCTCTAGGTTGTTTATCATAAAAAATAAAATCTTGTTTGAAACCTAAAGTAAGAATTTGTAAAAAAATAGATGAATTTGCTTCAATATTTTCATTAATCACTTTTGCTATTTTATTCGAAAACATGACAATATCAAAGCCCTTTTCAGGATATGAACTCGATACATATTTTTTCATCAAAGAAGAATAAATTTTTGAAAAAGAAGATTCAAAAAAACCATTGTTAGTTGTATTTCTTGTTGCCCAAATAATTTCATTATTTCCTTCGTCAATCTTATCATACAGTTGAGAAATCAATTGAATAGGGTCTTGAAGATCAGCATACATAAAAGTTATATATTCTCCACTTGAATTTAAAATCCCTGCTCTTAGAGCTGCATGAGATCCAAAATTTTTAGAAAAGGAAATAATTTTACTTGAATAATTTTTATGATTTTGTTCTATTAATAATTTTTTAGAATTATCAGTTGAACCGTCGTTAACAAAAATTACTTCTACCCCAAACCGAGTTTCTGTTTCAAAATATAGAGATAACGTCGTAACCAATTTAACGATGTTTTCTTTCTCATTCAAAAACGGAATAATAATAGATATTTTCATTTAATTTATACTGTTTTTTCTTTCGCTGGATTGCCAAATATTTTAGAGTTAGATTTTACTGATTTAATAACATTACTACCCAAACCTACCAGTGTATTATCTCCAATCTGAATCCCATTAATTATACTTGTACCGCTTCCTATATAACAATATTTTCCAATTTCTGAATTACCTGCTAAAGTAACATTGGATCCAATCAATGTATAATCTCCAACATTGCTATCATGATGAATAACAGTATTTGGTAAGATACAAACATGATTCCCGATAATAGAATTAGCTGTTATAACAACTCCAGCCATAATTAATACATTATGTCCTATTTTAGCAAATGGAGAAATCGAAGCAGATGGATGAATCAAAGTTGCTAAATTTTCAGGATGAATCTCTAACCCCTCAATAATTTTGTCTCTAAATTTAAAACTAATTGGACTTCCTGGAACAGATAAAATTTTTGCATCTGGAAAATGATTTAAAATTTCTCTTCCAAATACTTCAAATCCATATTCATTTATTCCTTGTTTTTCAACTGTATCATCAATAAACCCCATAAATTCAAATTGATTTTGAATACAACTTAATGCTTCCAAACCATTTCCATTAAAAGGAAATATAAATAATTTCTCCATTGAATTAATATGAATTTACAGCATTAATCACTCGAGATACTTGTTCTTCTGTTAATTCAGCATACATCGGTAAACTAACACAATGTCCTGCCAAATATTCTGAATTCGGAAAATCTCCTACTTTGTATCCTAATGAAGCGTATGCTTTCTGTAAATGGCATGGTACTGGATAATGGTAAGCAGCATTAATATCATTATCCGCTAAATGTTTCACAAAGGCTTCTTTGTTTTCAACGGTTACAACAAAAAGGTGATGAACTCCATCTGCGTAAGTAGGAATTGTCTGTAATTTTACTTTTGGATTTACAATCTCTTGATGGTACTGTTTAGCGATTTCTCTTCTTTTATTGTTCCAGGATTCTAAATAATTTAATTTTACAGAAAGTGAAGCTCCTTCTAATCCACCCATTCGATAATTATAACCTATCTCATCGTGAAAATAACGTTCTTTTGAACCGTGATTTCTTAATGAATGAAGATGCTGTTGATACACTTCATTATTCGTTGAAATTCCGCCTGCTTCTCCACAAGCACCTAAATTTTTACCTGGGTAAAAACTAAAACAAGCCATTTCACCAAAAACACCAACCGTATTACCTTTGTATCGAGCACCCTGTGCTTGAGCAGCATCTTCTACTAAAAATAAATTATGTTTATCACAAATCGTTTTAACAGCGTCAATATCGAAAGGTTGTCCATACAAATGAACTCCAATAACTGCCTTTGTTTTAGGTGTAATTGCTGCTTCAATTTTGGAGGCATCAATTTCCCAAGTATCTGATTCACAATCAACAAAAACAGGTGTTGCTCCAGCATGTGAAACTCCCCAAGAAGTTGCTATAAAAGTATTTGCAGGTATTATTACTTCATCACCAGCACCTATACCTAATGCTAACATGGCTAAGTGCAAGGCAATGGTTCCATTTCCAACACCAATTGCATATTTTGAACCAACATAATTACTGAATTTTTTTTCGAATTCTTCAACGAAAGGTCCTCCTGAAAAAGCTGTTTTTTCATATACTTTTTCAAAAGCCTCAAAAATTTCTGCTTTTATTTGTTTGTGCTGTCCACTTAAATCCAAGCAATTAATCTTATCTGCCATTTTAAATAATTATTAATTTTGAATGGTTGATGTTTGATTATCCCTAATCCAACATTCATATTTTTTTTATTTCTTTCGCTGGATTCCCTGCAACAACTGAATTTGCTTGGACATCTTTAACAACAACTGCGCCAGCTCCAATCAATGCATTTTCACCTATTGTAATCCCACATAAAATGGTTGCGTTACTTCCGATAGAAGCTCCTTTTTTTACAAAAGTTTCAACTAATGTCCAATCTTCATCCGTTTGTTGAGAACCATCCGAATTTGTTGCTCTTGGAAATAAATCATTGGTAAACATTACACCATGTCCAATGAAACAATTGTCTTCAATACGAACCCCTTCACAAATAAATGAATGACTTGAAATTTTACAATTTTTACCAACAGTAGCCCCCTTTTGAATTTCAACAAATGTTCCTACTTTACTATTATCATCTATAGAACAACCGTAAGCATTTACAAATTTAAAAATTCGAACATTTTCTCCTATTTGAACATTATTCAAACTTTGAGTCTGATCATTTATCGTAACTAATTCCATTAAATTATGATTTCTTTACCTTTACTTTTGATTGATTTTTGAGAAGCTTCTAACACTTTTACAACCTCCAATCCTAATTCAGCATTTGCTAATGGTTCTTTTGAATGTAAGATACTTTCTATAAAATCTAAAGCGACACCATACAAAGCTTCCTGAGTTGAAAGTTTAGGGATAAAAACATCACCAGTTCTATAATCAACCATTATTCTATTTTTTTCTTCGTCGGATGTATGATTATATCCAGTATCATAAATACGGATTTTTTCAGATGGTTCTAAATCGTTATAAACCAACATCTTACTATCGCCTCCTATTAATGTAGACCTCACTTTTACAGGTGAAGTCCAAGAACAATTGAAATGAGCTATAAAATTATCTTCATAATTAACAGTCATATAAGCCACATTTTCAATCCCATTATTTGTGTGAGATACACCCGTTGCATTTACGCTATAAGGCTTATTACTAACTAGATAATTTAAAATTGAGATATCATGAGGAGCTAGATCCCATAACACATTTACATCCGGTTGAAACAATCCCAAATTAATACGTGTTGAATCAAAATATTGCAATTTACCTAATTGCCTTTGTTCAATTAATTCTTTCATTTTTTGAACTGCACCAGTATACAAAAAAGTGTGATCAACCATTAAAACTAAATTCTTTCTTTTAGCTATATCAATCAATTCTTTTGACTCTTCTACCGAAGCTGTCATCGGTTTTTCAAGTAACACATGTTTTCCCGCATTCAGTGCTGCTTTTGCTAATTGGTAATGTGAAAAAACAGGTGTCGCGATAACAACGGCATCCACATTCACATCTACTATCAAATCAAAGGCAGCGTTGACAATAGAAATAGATGGATATAATTTAGCTATATGAGTATGTCTATCAATTCTTGACTCTGCAATTACAGTTACTTTTCCATCTTTTTGACAAGAGAAATTTCGCACCAAATTTGGTCCCCAATAACCATAACCTACAATCCCTATTTTTATCATTTTATTTTTTTATGTCATTTTAATTATAAAAATAGTAATTAATCAGTTCAAACTATTCTTTCATAAACCGCTTTATATTCTTTTACAATCTTTTCTTCTGAAAAAAGGTCTTTAGCTATCTCTGAAATTAAATTTGAATCAAATGTAAGCTCGTCATTTAAAACACTTTTAATAGCTGTAAACAAAGAATCAGTTGTTAAATCATCACAAATAATTCCACAATTATTTTTCCCGATTATTTCTAGGTTATCCCCTATATTAAAACCAATTATTGGAGTTCCACAAGCAATTGATTCTAACATGGTATTTGGTAAATTATCTTCTCTGGATGATAAAATAAAATAGTCAGATGCATTGTAAACCAAGGACATTAATAGTTCATCTAGAATTCCGCCTAAAGCAACAACATTAGGATATGATTTTCCCTTAAAATTTGAACCTGCTAATAAAAAAATACAATCTTGCATTTCTTGGTGTTCAATAATAGGAAGTACGAGATCAATTCCCTTTCGTGGATCATTCAAATCTTTAGATGCCAACAAAAATATTTTTTTTGCTGTTGAAAGTTGAAATAATGATCTAGCGAATTGCTTGTCTCTTGGCCTGAAAATAGTTCGGTCAATACGATAACGAATATTTAATACTTCTCTCGTTTTAAAAGCCTCACTCTCTTTTGATTCTTTACATAACCATTTTGATGGTGCAACTATAGTCAAAGAAGACGTATTACTATATGCATCTATTTTAATTTCTTCTAGTCGCTTATCTTCTATCTCATGGGTTTCTAAATTATCTAATAAATCATTCTTATAGTGAAAACCACCCATAATTGGATTCATATCATGCATGGTCCAAACAATCGGTTTTTTATTCTTTTTAAAAAAAGTAGCGTAATCTAAAAACTCAGCTACCCAATGTAAATGAATGATATCTGCATCTCTATAAATTTGTGTTTCGGTAATGTCATAAGGTGTTTCAGGATAAGAAAACAAACTAAATGTATTAAAACCATTTATAACGCTAGGCGTCCTCATCTTTTGCTTTCTAACATGCTCCTTTTTATAAATTTCTAGGGCCTTTTCATATGATTTAAAAAATCTTTCTTTTATCCAGTTTTTTAGAGATAAAATTGGATAATCTGGCTTAGTTTTTTTAACTGGTCCCGAATAAACATGATGGTTAGAAATCGATGATGAAGTATTACTCAATGACAAAAAATGCGAATCAAGACCTTGATTGACCATACCTTGATGAATACGCAAAGCCGCAGTGGCTGCTCCGCCTGTTGTTGCGGTATTGATGTGTAAAATTTTCATCATTTTAGTTTTAATAATATCATGAATTCCTAAAAGCGAAAATATTTAACTGATTATCCATACCTAAATATTGGTCTCTAGACATGAAAGGGTATTTACTTTTAACACCAATTGAAGATATATAATATCTAAAACCTGAACTTTTCAAGATATCAAGAATTTGACTTAAATGTTGTGGTTGATCAATAAATGAATGATACTCTACAAATAAATTGGTGACATTATGTAAAAAATCTTTTGATTCTAATAACACCTGATATTCTGCTCCCTCAATATCTATTTTCAAAAAGTCGATTTTTTGATGTAAATACTCGCTTAAGCATATTGTCTCAACATCTATTTTATTTTGATGCTCTTTAATATTTTGGTCTAATCTTCCTGCATCAGCTCCTTCAGAAAAAAAAGACAATGTTGTCTTTGAACTCCATAAAGCTTTATTTATTAATTCAATATGATTAAAATTAAATCCTTCCACATTCTTTTTTAAGCATGAAAATACTTTAGGATCAGCTTCGAAGGCAATTATTTTAGATTCAGGATACAACTCTTTAAAAAACAAAATACTTAGACCTATATTCGCCCCACAATCAATAATTACTGGTGCTTTATTGTCAGTTTTAAAAGAATATATTTTATGGGTAAACAATTCATTTAACGTAGATTGATATGACGCAAAATCTATGTAATTAATCTTTTTTCCTTTAAAAAAAGTATTGCCTTCTCTATAACGTTCAATTTCTTCAACATTATTAATTCTTTTATTAGTTGTAATATAATTAATAGATAGCTTTTTATATTGAAAAACTACTTTAACTAAATCTTTTAATTGATTGACTTTCATTTTTCTAAAAAGATAGAATTTATCTCTTTTTGTTAAATCCTTTTTCATATTATTTAGTTTTAAAAAGTAATCTCTCAATAAATTATATGATTTTTTATCAACTTTTAATTTTATCTTTTTTACACTAATACTTGTAGCTAAACTATTCCAAGTATAAGGGCTCTTTAAATTCAAATCACAATTTACTCCAGAACCATCAAAACCAATATTTTGAACCAAACTCGGGTAGGGATGTAAAGATATACCTCTTTTTAAAAAAACAGATGCTTGCCAAAAAATTGCCCAAGTATTTAATACTCCATTTTGATTTAAAATTAACTGATTTTGGAATGATGGATATGAAGAGTCGATGGTAAATTCTTTCCATAAGTTCTTTTTATCAATTTCAGTAATTTGTTTGTCAACATCCTTTTCAAAGTGTTTCCAAGCTCGTTTCCATGTCCCCCATCCCCAACATGAAGTTGGACGAATGAAAAATGTTTCAGGTAATTTTTCATTAATTGGATACATATAGCCACTAACATGCATCACTTTTTCTTCCTTTTGGTAAAAATTTAACGCATCATTCATGTATTTTAAAAACCCAGGAGAGGTAACTATATCATCTTCTAATACAATGATTTTTCCATAAGAGTTTACTACCTCTGTCACCCCTTCTATTATAGATGCAGCTAATCCCTTGTTGTCTATTGATTCAACAATTGTAATCGAGTTAAATCGTTTTTCTGATTTAATTATATTCCTTGTTTGAGTTATTGTTAGTAAAGTTTTGTTATCCGAATCATTTTTGGGTCCATCACAATACACGATTAAATCAGAAAAAGATGCCAACTCATTTAATGAAAGTGCATCCAATGTTTGTTGAGTGTGCCAAGGCCTGTTATAACAAAACAGAACAATTGGAGCTAATTTATTTATTCCCTCCATAGAAGTTGTTTAAAATTTTATCCGTAAGCACTTGATTGTAATCGTATAGCGGTGACTTGAAAAATTTAGAATTGTATTTCTTGACGATGCTATCTATGTAATCTAAGGGCGGAGTAAAACCCTTTTTAGGCATGTTTAAAATATAGTCTGGCAAATCTGCTTGCATCATATTTTTTAAGTAACCTTTTGGATTCGATGGAAAATACAATTCGTTGAAAGGAATGGACAGAACTTGTTCTATTAATTCATGATCAGCAAAAGGAGCTCTAACCTCAACAGAATTTCCCATTGCCAGTTTGTCTGTTTGATAAAAACAATTATTAATCAGCCATTCATTTAATAAAAAACTATATATATTTTCTGTGCCATTTTTTTTAGGGTTATAAAAGTCTAGATCGATATCGATAAACTCAAAATCAGATGTGTTAAATGACTTGATAAAAGAATTAAAATTTGACTTATAATACATACTAAAAAGAGCTTCTAGACTGTTTTTGAAATATGCATTTAATTCTTTCCTGTTGTCAAATACATACTTAGATAAAGCCAAATTTCCTTTCAAACTATTGATTGGGAAAAATTTCTTCATTTCCATATTAATAGTCCAATCTTCTCCTAATTTACTGTGAACAGGATAACCATAAAACAATTCATCTCCACCAATACCACTCAACAAAACCTTAAACCCTAACTCTTTTGCTTTTTTATAAATTCCCCATTGAGCAATGGCGGCAATATCGCAAACTGGCTCATCTATGACAGATGTATACTCTTCAAAATAATTTTCAAAATCCTGTTGATCTAATTCAATTTCATGGTAGATTATGTTTTTTTCTTTGGCAAATTTTTGAGCTAATACTCTTTCGTCAGAAGCACCTTTCGATTTATAGCCCACAGTTATAGCATGTACTTCTTCTCTGGATTGTTTTGCTAACGCAGCAACCGAACAAGAATCGATCCCACTGCTCAACAAAATCGCCACGGGTACATCGCTTCTTAATCGAATGTCTACAGCTGTTTGAAGAACCTCATAAGTATCTTTGAAGGAATTATTTTTACTCTTTTTTTGGATATCATTAATAGACCAATAAGTTTTTTTAATGATGGAATCACCTTTAAAAACGACAAACTCACCTGGTTGTACTTTATCCACTTCATTAATTACCGTCTTCAATGTGTTTAAAGGGTAAGAATATTTTAAAGCATTGGTGACTTCAAATTCATTAATGGAAAAAGAACTTAAAAAATGATTGGTTAAAGCTTTTATTTCTGAACTGATTGCAATTCCTTTTGCTCCTCTAGCATAATACAAAGGCTTTTTACCCATTCGGTCGCGCGCAATAAGTAATTGCTTTTTCTTATCATCCCACAAACAGAAGGCAAACATACCTCTTAATTTTGATAGAAAAGCAGTTCCCATTTTTTCATATAGGTACAAAATTACTTCACAATCGCTCTCTGTATGGAATTTAATTCCATCTTTTTCTAATTCTTTTTTTAATTCTAAATAGTTGTAAATTTCACCATTACAAATTAAGGCTAAGGTATTGTCCTTATTGAAAATGGGTTGATCACCGTTCTCTAAACCTATAATAGATAACCTATTGTGTCCAAAAACTACATTGTCATTGTTCCAAACAACTTGTTTGTCTGGACCTCTGTACACCATCTCATTATTCATTTGATAAACAATCTGATTGTGTTCTTGTGTAACCCCTATCGAATTAAAAATAGAATTAATTCCGCACATTTACTTATCTGCTTCAATATTTAAACTCATCAACATACCATTATCTTTTTCCATGTGAGGTAAATAAGCCTGAGAAAAATCATCAATATGAGAATATTCGGTTTGTTTCCAATCCCAAAGACGAATGTTTTTAAATCCGATCATTTCTAAATCTTCTTTCAATGAATTGAAGTCAAATCCAATATAATGATAATTTTGAGGATAAGTTTGTCCTCCATACAAAAAACCTAACAGTTTTTTTAGACTAGTTCCATTTTTATACTGCTCAAAAACTTTTTCTAAATCAGGTACTGAAAGCCTTAAGGTTCCACCTTTTAAAAGGACCTCATACCATCGTTTTAGCACCTCTAAGTATTCAAATCTACCGAAATGCTCTAATACATGGCAACAATATATAAACTCTACTGACTCTTTTTCAATAGATTCTAATATTCCAATGTTGTCAATAATATCAACTCCTTCATTTGGTCTAATATCTACATTAATAAATCCTTCTAATATTTTATTACCACATCCTAAATGTAATTTCATAATCTTAATTTAAAAAACTTAAAAATATCTATAATTTTTTGATTTAAACTTTTAAGTTCATAATGCATCATTGCTTTATATCTATCTCTTACCTCATTATCTTTATAAAAAGCTGTTAACTTCAAATTGCCAATTAAAGAAGCTGTTATAGCAAAAGTGGAAAATTTTGAACACATTACAACTTCACTACATAGTGTTAATGAGAAAAAATCTATATATTCTTCAGGAATATCATTTTCAGCAACAGGATTAACTACTTTTATTCGTTTGTCTAGCCGACTCAAAAACATATTTTTATATTGTATGTCATCAGAACAAATAAATAAATATTGAGGTAGGGTTTTATTTACATAAAAAACTGTTCTATCAATTAAATCATTGAACTGCTTTTCAGATTTCATAAAGTGAGGGTGATTCATTTTTTTATTAATTCGATCTGTTCCTCGTAAATGAATACCCAAAGGTTTTATGTTATTTTCAAAATTAATTGCAAAGTTAGGTTTAATGTTTTTTGCAGCTTTCAGAAAATCTTTTTGAGTGAGGTTATCTGTGATAGTATTAACCTCTGTAACAGCCCCTGAAATTTCATTGTCAGTTGTAATTATAACATTATCTAATGATAAATAAATATCATAGGACCTAGCAATCAACTCACCATTCCAATAATGAGGTTTATTCCTCCATATATAAGTCGCTTTTTGCTTATTTACATTACAATAAGCACCTAAATTGATTAATTCTTCAATTCTATTTCCTAACCCATCTGGACGACCTTGAATAACAATATTCATAAAGTATTTTCTTTTCTTGCGAATGTAAAGGTAGTTATAATTATAAAGGATATTTTTCTACTATCGATAAATTGATGTAAATTTTTAATTCCATATTTTATAAAATACTCTCACAGACAAATTATCTAGCTCAAATCATTACTTCCATTCAATATAATCAAATTTTCTTAACAATTAATTTTATAAATTATAAGTATTGACTATATAAAAAGTCTAATTTTTTCCAATTTTACAAACCTTTGGTTTATTTTTAATTATAGTTAAAAAAAATTACTGTCCATCCAAAACATTTAGTTTCTGGCCCTCTAAATTTCACAAGAACACTTTTTAAAAAAGAAAGTGTTCTTGTGAAATCCAAATATAATAGCAAAAAAAAAAATTAAATATTTAATCTTTCTTGAAAATAAAGGTATTTCCAGTTCTTAAAAAAAGGTAATAGTTTTTTGAAGTCAAATAAACATAAATATCATTATTAACAACATCTAAGATCGATTTAATTTCTAATATTTCAATTAAAATCACTTTTGGTGCATATTCAGATATATCAAACGATTGCAATACCTTTAAATCAAAACCTTCAGCATCTATAGTCATAAAATCAATAGCTTGATTTCTAGAAATATTATTTTCCTTTAAAACACTCTCAAGTGTATCCACACCAACTTTCATTTCTTTTTTTAAAAAATATTCAGATTTCTGAAGGTATTGATCCCTTTCGTACTCTGAAAAAGTATTCAAAGCTGGTTCGTTGAACATAAAATAATTAAGTAAACCTTTCTTATCACTGATTCCAATATTTAAATTTAAATCGTGAGGTCTATATTGCTGTAAAAGTTTAAACATTTCAGGATTAGGTTCAATATTAACACCTCTCCATCCTTTTTTATAAAAAAACCAAGTATTTGAAAAACGAACAGGGTGATTTGCGCCTATATCTATGAAAAAACCACTTGATTGATTACCGAATATTTTATTTAAAACTAAATCTTCACTTTCTTGAGCAAAAGATAATTGTGAAAATTTCAACTTTTCTGCATTTCTATAATCCACCTCATAAGTAAAAATTCGTTTTATCTTCTTAGGTGATATTTTCAATATTAAATTTGCTATTAATCTTTTAACCATTGACCTTTTATTAAATATTTACCCCAATTAGATTGACCAATCACACCGGTATTATAAAAATCTCCCATTTCAATCAAAATTTCGCCTAATTTATGCATATAAAAATCAGATTCTTCTCCTGAAACCAATATTCGACCTCTTATACCAATATTACCTGGTGAGAATGATAAAGTAGGTAAAACAAATTTTACAGTCATATATTTTTCATTAGTAGTAAAGAAAACATTTTGATAAGAACTATACAAATTTGCTAATCCTTGATCATAATTATCATGAATAGAAAAACCTAAGTCAATATCATTAATATTATCGGTGCTGTTTTTCTTTAACTTAAAGACTAAAGTTAAATCTTGTCCAGTAAGGATTTTATCAATTTTTCTTCCTTCTTTTGATTCAAAATAAAAATCCGAAAAAATTATTTTTTGATTACCTGTTCTGCTTTTTGAATTTTCTATTTCGATTTCATTAGTGAAATTTTCATTTATTTCAAGATATTTAGCGATACCTTCTTCAACATTTCCAATAAATTTAACACTTCCTTTGTCTAGTACTATTATTTTGTTGCACAAACTTTGAATCGATGCCATAATATGACTTACAAATAAAATAGTACGCCCTTCATTTTGTGATATTTCAGCCATTTTATCAATACATTTCTTTTGAAAAGAAGCGTCTCCAACAGCTAAAACTTCGTCTAAAATTAAAATATCAGGCTCCAAATGTGCAGCTATTGAAAATGCTAATCGGACATACATCCCTGATGAATAACGCTTAACAGGTGTATCAATATAACGTTGAATTTCTGCAAAATCAATAATAGCATCAATTTTTTGATTTATTTCAACTTTAGTCATTCCTAAAATAGAACCATTTAAATAGATGTTTTCTCTACCTGTAAGTTCAGGGTGAAAACCAGTACCTACTTCTAATAATGAGGCAATTTTACCACTAATTCTAACTTCTCCAGATGTTGGTGCTGTAATTCTTGATAAAATTTTTAACAATGTACTTTTACCTGCACCGTTTCTACCTATAATTCCAACAACATCACCCTTTTGAATTTCAAAGTTTACATCTTTTAGTGACCAAACATAATTTGAACTTGAAGCAGATATAGTTCTATCATTTACTTCACCTTCGTCTACATAATTTTCTTTGCTATTAAAAAATTTTCTAAAAAACCTTTTAACATCTGCTTTCATTGTTTTACCACCAACAACACCAAGATGATAGCGCTTTGATAAATCTACAACTTTTAATACTGATTTATTTGACATACTATTAAAAGGAATCTATAAAATTCTTTTCTACTTTGTTAAAAAATAAAACTCCTATTACTAAAACTACAATAGAAAATATTAGACTATATATTAACCCAACTGTATCAGGGACGCCTGCACCTGTAAAAGCATACCTGAATGTATCTATAATTGGTACAATAGGGTTTAATACTAAATAAGGCTTTAATACTGATGGAACACTTGATGAAGGATAAATAATAGGACAAGAATACATTAATAACATCATAAAAGCTCCAATTAATTGATTGATATCTCTATACTTAACAGTAAGGGACGAAATAATCAAACCTATACCTAAAGCCATTATAGCCATCAAAAAAATTAAAAAAGGAAAAAAGAAAACATATACATTCATTGAAATAGAGCCCGAATTAAAATAATATACGCAAAACAATAAAAACACGATAAATTGTAAACCTAGTTTTAATAAGTTTGAAATGATCAAAGATAGAGAAGGTATCAACCTAGGGAAATAAACTTTCCCGAAAATATTAGCATTAGAAGAGAATGTATTAGAAGCTCCATTAAAACAAGCTTGAAAATAATTCCAAAGTATTGTTCCTGATAAATAAAAGACAGGAGCAGGAATTCCATCGGTTGATATTTTAGCAATTGTCCCAAAAGCAAATGTATAAGTAAAAACAGTAAATAAAGGTCCAAATAAAAACCATAAAGGCCCCAAAACTGTTTGTTTATAAATAGAAACAATGTCTCTTTTAACGAGAACAAAAATTAAATCCTTGTACTCTAAAAGTTCTTTCAAATTGAAATCAAGCAAACTCCTCTTAGCGGAAATTATTTTTGTCCAACGACTATTATCTTTATTATATATCATATAATTTGTAATAAAACAAAATTAATTATACTATCAATTAAATAAAATACGTAAATGATTAGTTATTAACAATTGAACTAATCTTTCAAATTTTTATTTTCTAAATTTAATTCTTCTTTTTTAAATTCTACGGTTAAAACCAATACAAAAAAAGACAAAAGAGGTGCTTTAAAACGAACTAGCACCCCTAATAAACCAGAAGTTAACCCAACCATGAATGCTAATAAAATAGAGAATACAAAAGCGAACACCAAAAACTCATTTTGCCGAACAAGTTTTACTTTTAATAAAAAATCTTTTTTCACAAACAGCCACGTTAGATAAAAAAAATAAATACTTTCCAAACCATTAAAAATAAATGAAATATTTAAACTCTCCCAAATAAAAGGCCTATAAATACCTGCAATTATCGCAGGTATGAAACCTGCTATCAAACCTGCTGATGAAAAATTAGTTACTCCAATACTATAACGAGCTCCCTCATAGGTTGTATTTGTTGCAAAATCTTCGGCAATTACTTCCGCTTGTTTAACTTCCTCACTTTCTGCCAACTTACTCCCTTGGGTAATAAAAACGAAAACACCTATTACAATTGTTAGAACCCTCAAACTATAAAATGCAAAAGGTTTTTTTCTGTATTTATTGGCAAGTCTCGCCATTAATACCACCATAAAAGCAACGCCAATTACTGACAACATAAAATCTCTTATATGAAATAATAAAAACCCATAAAAGACAATAATTAAAATCCTTTTTCTATTATTTCCTGGTTTTTTTAAAATCCATTCTAAAAAATTAACATTGATATAAATGATGGCTAACAATACAATAGAATCTTTTGTTATTCCCGAACACCAAAAAACGACTGAAGGTAAGAAAAGTGTTGCAAAAGCAACGTATTTTGCTTGATGTAACTTAAAGGATTCTACCAAAAGAAATAATCGAAAACTAGCAACGGATACGATATAGGATACTATTAAATTACCCACAAGATAACTATTGAAACTTATAAATGTAATTAATGAATAAATTTTAGCAACAAACCAACTTTCAGGTTCACGATAAATCCAACCGGGTGGATTTCCTGTTGAATAATCAAAATGTCGAAGTTGCAATTCAGGCGTAGGTGTATTCATTAATTGTTCAAAATACATTTCTGAAGATTTCCAGAACAATTTATTAAGTGTTACTGCACCTTCCCAATAGGCAACCGTGTCACCTCCCCCTACCACGAAAACATAATAAAAAGCATAAATAACAACTAATATTATCTTTATATTAAAATTGCGAGAATAATATTTTTGAAAAATTGGATCAGTAATATTATTCATTTTAGTTTTCTTAATAAAATTTAAGATAAAATAAAAAATCACACCCAAGAAAATATTTTGAAAAGAAAAAAGATCACTATAGTAATACTGCATAACTCTAATTTATCCAAAGATAGAAATTAAAAGAATTTATTTCTCTTTTTGTTGTTATTTTTGGCTATTTAATAGTAAAAGATAATAGATGAAAGAACATATAAAATCATTGGACTTTTTAAGGGGGATAGCAGCTTTAGGGGTAGTCCTTTATCATTATAGTGGATTATTGCTCCCCACTTTAAATCCAAATTATTTAACTTCGATTTTAGCATACGGTGAATACGGTGTGCAAATATTTTTTGTTATTTCTGGTTTTATCATTCCTTTTTCGATGAAAAAATCGAACTATTCCCTGAAGGGTTTTTGGAAAAACTTACTTCGAAGATACATACGCCTCGCACCTCCTGCTTATGTTGCTATGCTTTTTTCTATCCTAATTTATTTTTCAGCTATACTTTTTTTAAAGCGTCCGATTGATGGTATCAGTTGGCCAGGTTTTAATTGGACAGCCATCCTTGGAAACATCAGTTTTTCAGCTCCTTTGATTAAATCTTCTTGGTTCAATCCTGTTTTTTGGACATTAGCGATTGAGTTTCAATTTTACATTTTAATCGGACTTTTACTCCCTTTAATTTTGAATAAAAAATATTTAGCAACCTTTCTTATCTGTATTCCTATACTTCTTATAGGTAATAATCGTCCGGAATCTATTGATTGGTTTGGATGGTTTTTTGGACACGCTTCTTTTTTCTTTTTAGGAATCCTCCTTTTTCTGAAAAAAGAATCGATTTTAAAAGGAATTCCTTATGTAATAATTACCGTTTTAACAATTTCAATATGTTATTATCAAAATTCAATTCCTAAATTTATATTTGGGATGTCCGCTTTTATTATCATCTTATGCAATTTAACGGTTTCATTCAAAGCGGCAACTTATTTGGGAGGCATATCGTATAGTCTTTACATTACACATTGGCCATTTGGAATTATAATTGAGTCAGTGACTAAAAGAATTTTACCATTACATGTTTATCCTTTTGGGAAAATCCTATTACTCTTTTTTTATACCGCTATGGCAGTTCTATTTGCTCATTTTTTTAATAAGTGGATAGAATCTAGGTTTTTAGCTTTTTCTAAAAAACTAAAATGAACGTACTGGTCGAACATGGTATGGCACTCCTTTTGCTAACTTTGCTGGAGATCTATTAGCATTCATTATCAAATATGCTTCTTTTGCACTAATTTGCGTTGAAGTCCAGTAATAATCTGAAGTTAAATTTCCTTGTCCAATTTTTCCTAAACGCTCACTCACCCCTCTCATTTCTTCCATAGATGGTAAATACCAATCATCAAAACCTAATGTATCCAACAATAAACATTTACCAGCTGCTGTAGC
>CANCEQ010000011.1 GCA_947375085.1 Flavobacteriales bacterium | reverse complement strand
TTGTAGTTACCAAAAGGAATGTTTTTGAATTCAAAATTTCCATCATCATTTGTTTCAACAACATATGATTTTTTAGATTTTGTGTTTTTTAAAGTAATTTCAACTTCTTCAACATCGCGACCAGTTCTTTGGTCAACAATTCTACCTCTCACTACCTTAGTAGTTTGAGCATTTAAAAAACTTGAAATAAATACTGCGATAAGTAAAAAACTAATTTTTGGCATAAATATTGTATGTTTTATTTTCACTTGATGTGCTTAATTAACTTTCAAAAATACAGTTTGAAAAAAGCGCAAATATAGTTTTTATTATCTTAACATTTACTTCTAAATCTAAATCTTGTGTTTTTTATCGTGATATTTTAAATTGATACAAATTAGATTCCATTTACTTTTTTGATAATCAAACACAGTTCACCTTATTATAATTACAATTCACCTATTTATCTAGAGTAGAATAATCTATTTCTTGAATTTTGAATTACTTTTGTTCATCAAATTTAAAATCATATTAAATAGATGAAAAATATAGTTAGAATTTTATTTTTTAGCATACTGTTTTTTAGCGGAAACGTTGTGTTTTCCCAAGTTAAACATACAGTCAGTGGAACAATATCAGATACAACTTCAGGTGAAGGTATGATTGGTGTTCGAATTAAAGTAAAAGAATTGTCAGGTATTGGTGCAGTTACAAATGAATATGGCTTTTATTCTTTAACATTAACTGAAGGAGTTTATACACTTGAATTTTCAGCAATTGGTTTTTCAATGAAATCTCAAACTGTTGATTTAAAAGAAAGTGTTAAAATTAACCTTGAATTAGCTGTGCCTGCTAAAGAAATTCAAGAGGTTGTCGTTACGACAAAAAAGAAAGATGAAAATGTTAGAAGTGCTCAGACAGGTGTTGAGACCTTAGATATTCGTCAATTATCAAAAGTACCTGTAATTTTTGGTGAGAAAGATATTATAAAAACAATGCAATTAACTCCAGGAATTAAAAGTGGGGGAGACGGTAGTTCTGGATTCTATGTTAGAGGAGGTTCTTCTGATCAGAATTTAATTTTATTAGATGAAGCACCAGTATATAATGCATCTCATTTATTAGGTTTCTTTTCAACTTTTAATAGTGATGCGATAAAAACTGCTACAATTTATAAAGGAACTCAACCAGCTCAATATGGTGGTAGATTAGCATCTGTTTTAGATATTAGAATGAATGAGGGGAATAATAAGAAATTTAGAGTAAGCGGTGGTTTAGGTTTGATTTCTTCTAAATTGAATGTTGAAGGTCCTCTTAAAAAAGATAAATCTTCTTTTTTAATTTCAGCAAGGAGAACCTATGCTGATTTATTTTTGAAATTATCGAATAAGGAAAATTTAAAATCAAGTTCTCTTTTTTTCTATGATGTGAATGCTAAAATAAATTATAAGTTATCGAATAAAGATAGGTTATATTTATCAGGTTATTTTGGAAGAGATAAATTGGGAGTTTCTGGATTTGGTTTAACATGGGGAAACGTTACAGGAACTGCTAGATGGAATCACGTTATAAATGATAAGCTTTTTTCTAATACTTCATTAATTGTAAGTAATTACATTTATAATATTGGAATTAAATCAAATAATGTAGAGATATCAATCAACTCTACGCTTCAAGATTACAACTTGAAACAAGAATTTCAATATTTTGCTAATTCAAGAAATAAAATAAAATTTGGAGTTAATAGTATTCATCATAGTATTATTCCAGGACAAATTGAAGCAAGTGAGGGATCTGGTGCAAATACAGTTAGACAAAAAGCAAAATTAAGTTGGGAAAATGCAGCTTTCGTTTCAAATGATTGGATTGCTTCTGAAAAATTAAACATTAATTATGGGGTTAGATTAACTGGTTTTTCATTATTAGGAAATGGTGGTCAATTTTACACCTACACACCTGAAGGATTGCTTTCAACTACAAATACCTATGAAACAAATAAAATTATTACTACATATTATAATATAGAACCTAGAATATCCGCTAGTTATATGTATTCTAAATCGGCATCCGTTAAAGGAGGATATAGTAGAAATGTTCAGAATGTTCACTTAATATCAAATACTACAGGTGATAATCCGACAGATATTTGGATTCCTAGTAGTCAAAACATTAAACCCGAAATTTCTGATCAAGCTAGTATTGGATGGTTTAAGAATTTTAAAGATAATATGTTTGAATTTAGCGCTGAGACATATTACAAAGAAATGCAAAATCAAATTGATTATAGAGATGGAGCAAATACACAGGCGAATGATTTACTTGAAGGTGAATTGTTATACGGAAAAGGAAGAGCTTATGGATTAGAAACTTATTTCAAAAAGACAAGTGGAAGATTCACAGGTTGGGTAAGTTATACATTATCAAAAGTAGAAAAACAAATTGATGGAATTAATAATAACAATTGGTATTCAGCTAAACAAGATAGAACGCATGACTTATCAGTTGTAGGGATTTATGATTTAACTAAAAAACTTACACTTTCAGCAACGTTTGTTTATTATACTGGTAGTGCAATTACTTTACCATCTGGCAAGTATTATGTTAATAATCAAGTTCAATGGCAATATACAGAAAGAAATGGAGGCAGAATGCCAGCTTATCATCGAATGGATATAGCTCTGACTTGGAATAGAAAACAGACTGAAAAATATGAGAGTAGTTGGAATTTTTCAATTTTCAATGTATATGCTCATGAGAATGCTTATAGTATAACATTTAGGGAGTCAGCAGATCATACTAAAACAGAAGCTGTTCAAACTAGTTTATTCAAAATGATACCATCTGTTTCATATAATTTTAAATTTTTATAATGATGAAAAATATACTAAATATTTCTTTTTTGTTGACAATAATTACTTTAGTAAGTTGTCAAAAAGTAATTGATATTGATCTAAAAGACTCTGAACCTGTTATTGTTATTGAAGGTGAGGTGAATGATGGAGATTCATTACATACAATCATAATTTCGAAGTCAGTTAAGTTTGGAGCGACAAATTCTTTTCCATGGGTTAAAGGAGCTGTTGTGACTTTAAGCGATAATTTTGGGAATTCAGAGCTTTTATCAGAAGTTTCCGATGGTAAATATTCTTCTACCCAGTTTAAAATTAAAGGTGTTCAAGGGAGAACATATTCTTTAAAAGTTGAAGTAGAGGGAAAGACATATGAATCTTCATCTACCATACCTTATAAAGTTAATTTAGATGATATATTTCTGATTGATAATAATTTCGAAGGAAATGGTGCGAAAACACCAGTGCCAGTTAGGTTTGATCCTGCTGGTGTTCAAAATAATTATTTATTTGATTTATATATTATGCGTTCAAAGGATAATTTAGGTTGGGTTAGAGATTCTGGAGTTTTAGTTTTAGATGATGTTTATTCGGATGGTGTAATTACTCAACAACCAATTTTTGGTACTATCAGTTCTTTTAAACCTGGAGATAGTATTAAAATGACTATGAAATGCATTGATAGAAACATTTATAAGTATTTCTATTCATTAAGTTTAAACGGACCTAATGGTTCAGCAACTCCTGCTAATCCAGTTTCTAATATTACTGGAGGTTGTTTAGGTTATTTTAGTGCACAAACAAAACAGACTTTACAAAAGTTAGTTGAGTAATATAAGTTATAAATATAAAACTGATTTATAAAGCGATATTTTAATTTAAATATCGCTTTTTTTTGATTTACTGTTTTTAAATTTGAAATAATTACGAAGTAAAAGTTCTTAAATAATTCGTGAATAAATGGGTTCTTGAAATTTATTTACTATTGTTAATTTAAAATATATTTCAATAGTTTTACTGTATTTCCAACTAGAAGTGCTATTGATTAAAACTTCTGTTTTCTAATTTCTAAGCAAAACTTTTTTCTTTACTATTTATTTCAAATAGACTATCTAATAAAAAGTAATAATGCTTTTCTTTCTTTTCGATAATACTTCATACGGTTACATTTCCAAATCAATTACATATCCGTTTTTAATATGCTAATAACCTAGTATTGCGAATTTCGGATTGTAGTATTTCAAATTATAATTGCTTTGTTTTTTAATTTTTTACAATCAAATTGTACCTAACAAAAAAAGGCGACATCAATTAAGATTTCGCCTTTTTTTTAAAAATTAAATAGTAGACTATTTTACAGAAATAACTACACGTCTGTTTTTAGCTTTACCTTCAGGCGTATCGTTATCCGCAATAGGATTCTGTTCACCATAAGCATTGATTGTAATTCTAGATGCAGCTATACCTTTAGAAATTAAATAGGATTTAACTGCGTTTGCTCTTCTTTGAGATAATTTTAAATTGTAATCATCAGAAGCATCAGCATCAGTATAACCATCTATAACTACTGTAGATTTCGTGTCATTTTTTAACTGACTCACCAAACCTGCAAATTTCGAAGCTTTTATTTGTGCGCTGTTAGGAGTAAATAATAAAGTTTCTACTGCTTTAACAGCTGGAGTTAGAATTGGACCAGGTTTTGTTTCTGTTTGTTTTACTGGTTCTTCTTCGATTTTAATTACTTCAACAACTTCTTTAACAATTTTGTTTATAGAATCAAGTTTTTCTAATTCTTTTAAATAGTTAGAAATTTTAATTACCGATTCATCAGAATAACCACAAAGATCTGTAGAATAGTCTCCCTGTAACTTTGCGATTAATGCAGTGTCACCTGGATTTTTTTCTAAAATTGATTTTTCTAGGGTTTTCCCGTAAGTAGACAATTTAATTGCCTCTTCTTCAGAGTATACGTTTTTATTACATTCTTGTGCAAACAACAACGAAAAATTAAGCGTAAACCCAACTAATATAAATAGTTTGTTCATCTTTTTTTTTGTTTTTATTTGTTAATGATTCCTCTTAAGTGTTGTAAAGCATCTTGAGCTTCTTGAGTTTTTGGAGTAGCTTCACATTTAGGAGCTTCACAATTTCCAATTTTGAAAACTAAACCTAAAGATGCTTGTAAGTAATTATCTTTTGAAAATTTAGCTAAACCTTGCGCCGTGATACCCATATTCGGAAATAACCAGAAATTAGCACCTAAACCAGCATTAAAATTAATAACATTTAATCCACCGCCTGATTTTAAAGGTGTTTTATCTCTATACGTATATCCTAATCCTAAAACTCCAAAAGGATCAAACCATTTAGTATCTCCTATAAGATTGTTAAAATCATATTTCCCATTTAAATCTATTGCTAAAAAGTTATGAGGATTTAATGAAGTACTTGAAAATGCAAATTGTGCTAACCATCCTTTTTTCAAGTTTTTTTCTGCTGTAAATTGAGCTGGATAATATGCATATTTGTTTAATGCTTTAAAAGTTTCAGATTTAATTCCATCATCAATAATGTTTCCACCGAAAGATACCTGCCATGGTGTTTTAGTTAACCATTTTCCAAATGACAATTTAGCATTAGTTGTTGTGTCTTGAGCTTTTGTTATACCTGCTAACATTAAAAAAGCTACTAAAGCTAGCATTACGTTCTTTTTTTTCATTTTCTTTTTTTTTATTAAACTTTTTTTTATCTTGATTAAGATATCTGTACTTTAGACAAAAGTAATTATTTTTCTGATTTAAACAATTTTAAGTCTGAAAATCAAATGTTAAGTTTTTAACATTTGATTATTAATTAAAAAATCAAACTAGCTTAAATAGCATTTTTGTCACCCAAAAACATTTTTATAAAAGTTTTAAAAATTATTTTAATATCTAAAAGTATTGACCAATTTTCAATATAATAGATATCATATTCTATTCTATCTTCCATTTGCTTTAATTCCTTTGTTTCTCCTCTAAATCCGTTCACTTGAGCCCATCCAGTAATTCCTGGTTTTGCAAAGTGACGAACTAAATAATTTTTAATTTTAGCAGAGTATTCTTCAGTGTGTTTTTCCATATGCGGTCTTGGTCCTACAATAGACATTTCTCCTTTTAAAACATTAAAAATTTGTGGTAATTCATCTAAATTTGATTTTCTTAAATATTTACCGATTTTTGTTATTCTTTCATCATTTTTCGTTGCCTGTTTTAAATCTGAAAGATTGTTTACTTTCATTGATCTAAATTTATAACACCAAAACGGTTTGTTTTCTAAACCCGTTCTTTGTTGTTTAAAAAAGATAGGACCTTTTGAATTACTTTTGATTAAAATTATTATAATAGGAAATAACCAAGGAAATATTAAAACCAAAATTAAAATAGCTATTGAGTAGTCAAATGTTTTTTTTATTATCCTATTGAAAGGAATTTCTAATGGTTCTTTTCTTAAAGAAAGAATAGGGATGTTGTTATAAAAATTAATATCTACTCTTCTACTTTCTGTATATTGTTTAAAATGAGGTACAATTTTTAATCGGATTAAATTATTATCACAAAAATTAATTAATTCTCTTACTTTTTCAGTTTTATAATCATTTGAAGCAAAATAAACTTCATGTATATTGTTTTCTGATGCGTATTTTATAAAGTCGTTAAATTCGCCTAAATAGAAAGAACTTTCTGGTACTAGTTTTATATTATTTTGATCGTCAAAAAAACCTAAAATACGGTAGCCATAGGATACATCTTTAGCTAACAGCTTGTTTATTTCTAAAGAAGTCCTATTTAGCCCTATAATCACAACGGTTCTATAATTATATCCAGATTTTCTAATGTTTTTTAGCATTTTAATAAATAATAATCTAAAAATAAAGATGAATACTAGTAATAATCCATAAAATATTAACATTCTTGAACGAGATATGTCGTCAAAATTTAACAGAAGAATGATCGAAAATAAAATAAATAGATGTAAGAATATTAGTTTGAACGTTCGTGAAATAACTTTTTCAATGTGTTCTACTCTTACAAATGTATAAGCGCCAAGATAATATGAGAGTAATATCCAAATAATATTCGATATCAAATAGATTATTTGAGAGTCTGTTTTAGCTAGTCTATCGAAGTTACCGAATCTGACAAAATAAGATAATATAAATGTAAAGTTTAATAAAAAGATATCCCAAAGCAAGAATATTAATTTTATATATCTTGAGTACCGATAAAGTGATGAAGACCTTTTATTCATTATTAAAATTATTTTTCTTCTTAAAAAGACTTATTTTTTTTTAAATAATGAAGTTTTTTCTTCATAACCATAACCATAACCATAACCATATCCTTTTTTTGTTTCAGATCCATTTAGTAAGATGACCATATTTTTAAAATTCTGTTCTTTGTACAACTGTTGCGGAATAGTTAACATTTTTTTATCTAAATAATTAAGTCTACTTACATAAATTAAAACATCTGAAAATTTATTCAATAAATGTGTATCCGCAACTATACCTATGGGAGCAGTATCTACTATTATATAATCATACTCTTGTTTAACTTCTTCAAATAACTTCTCTAATCTATCCGACATTAATAATTCTGCTGGATTTGGAGGGATGGTACCTGAAGGTAACAAATCTACATTTTCGGTATCGGGTAATTTATGTATTAAATTTTGCCAATCAATTTTAGGATTGACAATATAATCTGTAACACCTTCTGAATTCTTTATGTTTAAATATTCTAGAAGTTTAGGAGCTCTTAAATCCATACCAATTAACAATGTTTTTTTACCAGAAATTCCAAATATAGCAGCTAAATTAACAGCAGTAAATGATTTTCCTTCCTTACTTATGGATGAAGTTATTAGGATTGTTTTACTTTTTTTCGGTTCGTTAATTGTTAAAAAATTTATATTAGTTCTTAAAAGTCTAAAAGCTTCGGTAACAGCAGATCTGTCAAAAGGTTTAACTATTAATTTTTCTTCTGATTCACTCAAAGGTATATCTCCTATTAAAGGCAAATTTAAGTCTGTAAAATCTTTTTTAGAATGAATCTTCGTGTCAAAAAGGCGATAGACATATATAATTCCAATTGGTGAAAAGATACCTACTAAAAGAGCTAATAGATAAATTATTTTCTTTTTTGGAGAGCTTGGTATTCCATTAGAATAAGCATCTTCAATTGTTTTTGTTTTTGAAACAGTTACAGCTAACGAAATGGATGTCTCTTCCTTTTTTTGAAGTAAATAAATATAAAGCCCCTCTTTTATTTGTTGTTGTCTAAATATTTCTTTGAAATCTTTTTCTTGTTGTGGAGCTTTTGTTAATCTGTTATTTAAAAAATTATTTTGTTTTTCAATTTCCTTATTTTCAATTTTTAAAATATTTAATTGATTTTCTAAACTTTCAACTAACGAATTTTTTATTTGATTTAATTGATTATCAATATTTAGTATAATCGGATTTTTTGCATTTGATGTTAATAAAAGTCTATTTCTTTCTAATTGAATTGAATTAAAAGATTCAATCTTATTTTCAATCGAAATGTTTTGTATACCTAAGTTTGCCGGTAATAAATCGCCTGTTTCAAATTTTTGGACACATGATAAAATATATTCAGCTAATTTTATTTGTGTTGAATTTTTAATTAACAGTTTTTCATTATCTGATTGGCTTTCAAAAAATAAATTAGCATTTGTTGTTAAATCAAATATTTTGTTACTCGATTTAAAATCGGATACATTTTCTTCGGAAAAAGATAATTCTTTTGTTATTACATTAAGACGTTCATTTATGAAGCCTAAAGTATTCTTTGATATTTGGTTTTTATCGTCAATTCCATTTTGGCTATGGAATTTAATTAAAGTATTTAAAATCGCCTTTCCTTTTTCTATATTTTCTAATTTAATTGAAAGTTCAATTACACTTGCTTCTTTACTTGTAGGTTCTATAGTTATATTTTTTTGTAGATCATCAACCGTTTTATCAAAACTTTCAATTAATATCTCCATAGGAATTTTCTTTCCTTTTGGAAAAATAATTAATTGACCAAATTCCGTTTCAAACGCTTCTCCAAATTTTTCAAACTTTTTTTGTTTCGTTTTTAAGTTTTCGAATTCAAATTTTTCATTTGATAGAGGGTTTATTAAAAAATTACCTGAGTTCTTAAAAGTGTTTGGTTTTTTAGTTAAAAATTCAATTGTATAGTTACGATTTTGAAAAAGTTCTTTTTTAATAAATTTTGAACTAATATCGAAGTAACGAACATTTAATTGTAAGTTTTGAACTACTTCAGATAAAAGTGAACGAGACTTGTAAATTTCTATTTCATTTTCTATTTTATTGGCTCCACCTCCCATTAAACCTGATAAATCAGAAAATGCACTTAACTCAGAAGACAATCCTTTATCGTCATCTTCTTTTAAAATAACTTTTGCAATAATATCATAATTTGGATTTTTAGTTTTTAAATATATAATTGATGTTATTAATGATAATATTAGGGTCAATAAAAACCATTTCCAATAATAGATATATGAAAAAAGTAATTCTTTTATATTAATTTCTTTTTCTTCAAATTGTTCATCAAATCGATTAGTCATCTTATTTTTTAAAAGAGTTTATTGTTGTAATTATTAAGGTGGCTACTGATACAAAAATTCCTGCTGTTGAACTTACACGCGATGAATTTATCTTTGATTGATTTGGTTCTATATATATTATATCATTTTGTTGTAAATTATATACGGGTGAATTGATAAAATCAGATCTAGTTAAGTCTATTCGATATTCTTTTTTTCTTCCATTTTCGTCCCTTAAAACTAAGATGTTTTTTCGAACACCATAAATTGTTAAATCACCCGCTATTCCAATGAGCTCTAATATATTTACTTTTTCATTAGGAATTGTAAAGGTACCTGGTGTTTTTATTTCGCCTAAAATTGTAACACGAAAATTTTGTATTTGCAGATTAACAATAGGGTTATTTATTAAAGAAGCTAATTTTTCTTCAATTAAATTAATTGCTTGATTGCGTGACAAACCTTCCAATTTTATTTTACCAATTAACGGGAAATTTATTTCACCTTTTTCATCAATTAAATAACCATTATTAGAAGGTGTTCCTGTTGCATAACCTCTCATTCCTCCTTGTATTTGAGGTGAATTTACTAATTTTAGTGTATTTTCGTCTCCACCTAAAACTAAAATACTAATAAAATCATCTTTTCTCAATATTGGTGAATTATCTTTTAACTCAAGATCTATTGTTTCTGAGTTTTTAAAATACACCATTTCTTTTTTTAACCCACAAGAATTTAAGGTAATAATTATCAGTATATAGATATATATTTTTGTCATATTATTTTAATTCAAGACATAAATTTAATATTTTTTTTAGTATTTCCTTAACAATAGTTCGTTAAATTTTTAAGCTGCAATTTTCCCGTAATCCAGGAGTTGCAATATCTTCTTTTTATTTTTAGTCAAGTGTGGGTTTATTCCGAACTTGATTAAAAATCGATTTACTAGTAATTCATTGTTATACATTGTTTTTATATCGCTCATTGAAAACGATTTTCGCTGATCTTTAGACTTGGACAACCAGTGTGCTATTTTAGCAATATTGATAGTCGTTAGTGACATATTAAACTGAAAATCTAATTTATTTACGCTTCTTGCTTGACAGTCGTTTAAGCCTGTAAATTGTTTTCCGTCTCGGTACAAAAATTCTATTTGAAATCTTGTTCGGTAATATTGTAAAATTTGTTGTCCTGATAAATTTAAGTCGGTGGACATAAAAATCTTATGACTCCATTTATCTTTCTTGGTGTTTTTAGTATACAGTATTGTTAAGCAATATTCTTTTTTAGTGATTTTGAAAACATAATACCGCAGTATAATCGCTCAATTTTAGATATCTCTAACAAATTGAAGTGTTCGTTATTCAAACTTTTAAAATTAATTTTACCATCATGTTTTTGTGGACGTCCTCTTCCTTTGCGCTTCTCCCCTTTATATAGATACATTAAGTTTGCATCATCTCTTAATCGAGTTATGACATCAAAATTATGATTAGCGAGCTTATTGATAAACGTTTCTTTTGCAAAGTATGCATCTACAACTACATATTTTGAAATTTGGAATAAACTTTCCTTGTTGTCGATTAGTAAATTAGCATAGTGGCTAACTAAATTGTCTTTTTCAGTGTCGTAAATTGTCTGTTTTGCATCTAAATGAAATGCAGTGTGATTATCAATGTCGATTGCTGCAATGCCGCAAATTTCTAGACCCCACTTTGTTTTTGAAGCACATCCAGACCAAAAGTATCCTAAACCTGGTGTGTGCTTGCCTGATTTGGAAATGTAAGAAGGATCAAATGCAATTGTAAAATGACCACTCCCGTGTTCTAAAACTAGTTCCTTGTTGAATTTTAAAAAATCAAATGGCTTTTCAAATTGATTACGAAAGCTTTGTTCGTCAATATCGCTAAACCTTTCTAATTGTAAAAAGTTAATACGTCCTTTAATGCTCAGAAACAAACTCATTGTACTGATGAAAAAATCTTTTCTGCATTTATTGAGTCCGACCATTTTGTTTAATACATTTTTTACCTGATATTTGAACTGGGATAATTCTTGAAAACTCATATTTTTGGGTACCTGAGAAATACATCTAAGATACTGAAATTCAATGAATTATCCCATTTTTAAATCGCTTATTTTGTTGATTATCAATTATTTATATTAAAATTTAACGAACTATTGCCTTAAACATTATTAAAAAAAAACCTTACTCATTGTAAATTAATATTTACGATTTTAAAATTTCTAAATACATTCAAATAAATTAGCAATGCTAATTGTCATTAATATTCTAAATATAAGGTTTTAATTTGTATGATAATCGATAGGATGTAAATGTTTTGATTATGTGCTATTTAGGTAATTGTAATAATATGTTGATTATTCTTTCAGCTGTTGCTCCGTCCCACAATTCAGGTATTTTACCTTTTTTCCATTTACCTGAAAAAAGTATTTCCAATGCAGGACGAATAGCTTTAGGATCGGTGCCGATTAATACGTTTGTTCCCTCTGTAATTGTTTCTGGTCTTTCAGTATTATTCCTTAGTGTTAAGCACGGTACACCCATTGCTGTTGTTTCTTCTGTTATTCCTCCTGAATCAGTAATAACAGCTTTGGCTTTTTCTACTAGAAAATTAAATTCTAGATACCCCATTGGTTCAATCATATGTAATCTTGAATCAGAAAAACCTAGGTTTTCTAAAGTCTTAGCTGTTCTAGGGTGAACAGGAAAAATTATTGGAATATCTTTTGAATTTAAGATGATTTCATTCATCATTTCTCTTAATTTAGACTCATCATCTACATTTGATGGACGATGCATAGTTATCACTATATATTCATTTTGCTTCAGTCCGATTTTATCCCAGATTGGTGGTTTTTTAAAATTTTGTCGCTGCTTTATTAGCGTGTCAATCATCGTATTTCCAACAAAATAAATTTTATTTTCATTAACTCCGCTATTTCGTAAATTATTATTAGCTACTTCTGAAGTTGTGAAGAAATAATTTGTTATTGAATCGGTTACTAATCGATTTATTTCTTCAGGCATTGACCAATCATTAGAACGAATACCACCTTCCACATGAGCAACTTTTGTTTGAAGTTTTTGAGCAACAATAGCACAAGCCATTGTTGAAGTTACATCACCCACAACCAAGACAAGATCAGTAGTATGTATCAACATTTCTTGTTCAAAACGCACCATTATGCTTGCTGTTTGTTCTGCTTGAGTACCTCCGCCTGCTCCCAAGTTTGCATGTGGTTCAGGTATATTCAATTGTTCAAAGAAATCACTTGACATTTTTTTATCATAATGTTGTCCTGTATGGATAAGTCTAAAATCGATTTCTTTTCCTTCCCTTTTATTCTTTTCAATAGCTTCAATGATTGGAGCAATTTTCATGAAATTGGGACGCGCCCCAGCGACGATTGTGATTAGCATACTTTGTTCGTATTAGTTTTAGAAAACATCATTTTTATTCTTTCCTTGAAAAGTAAAACAATAAATTTAGAATTAGTAACAAGGTATCTTTTCCACATTCTATTAGGCTCTTGATAAACTCTATAAAGCCATTCTAGTCCACTTTTCTGCATCCACTTTGGTGCCCTTTTCACTATACCTGATACCACGTCAAAACTTCCGCCTACTCCCATAATAAATGGAACTTGGATTAATTTTTTATATTTATTGAGAAATATCTCCTTTTTTGGTGATGTAATTGCTACGAATAATATATCTGGTTTTTTCGTTGCTATTTCTTCTGCAATTGTAATTTCTTCCTCTGAACTATAATACCCATTTCGATATCCTGCTACTAGTTGACTTCCATATATTTCAATGTATTTGTTAACTACTGTTTTTACAACTACTCCTTTTGCTCCTAAAAAATAGATTGAATAATTTTTCTTTGCGGACAATTTTACTAATTCTTCCATTAAATCAATCCCAGCTACACGTTCTGGTAATGGTTGTTTTAATATTTTAGATGCCCAAACTACAGCTTGACCATCGGCATTAATTATGTCACAATTGATAATTGATTCTCTCAAATCCTTATTTTTTTGAGCATTTATAATTTTTGCTGCATTAACAACTACATGGTGAATTGGTTTTCTATTGTCTATTGCATTTTCAATGATAGAAAGTGTTTCTTTCATCGTTAGCACATCAACTGAAAGACCGAAAATATTAATTCTTTTGTTCTTGTTCATATAAATAATATATAGAAAAAGCATAAAACATCCAAGCTTGTGCCCATCTCATGTAAGGGATTTTGGATGAAATACCTTTCTTTTTTTGAAAATAGAAATAGCCTTTTTTCTGTTGCATATTTTGAATTGTCCAACTTAGCACTTTTTCAATAAGTGGTTTATTTGAATCGAATAGTTTTAATTTATAAGCCGTTACAATCAATTGTGAAGTAGAATGAATGTCAATCGGATATATTGAATTATTGTAATACTTTGGAATTCCTTCCAATGTGAATAAATTCTCAATGTAATACTCAAATCCTTTTTGGATATTTACTTTGAAAGTATTATCACCGCTAAATTCTTGGTATTCATGTAAACATTCTAAATTATATCCAGTATGGAAATTGTCTACCCATTGGTGAAAATTATACGTTCCATATGACCATGATCCATCCGGTTTTTGATGGTCACAACAATACTGAACTGATTTTTTTGCTTCAATAAGTAATAAAGTATCTTTTGTATAAGAATAAACCCTAGATAATAACCTACTTCCTAAAAGTGAAGCATTGAAAACTACACTTTTGTCTAAAGGCGAATATGAAAATGAAAAATTTCCATTTTCATCGTAAGTTCGGTTTAAATCTTTTAATATAAAATCACAAGTACCACATGCTGTATCTAGTAATTTTTGATCTTTCAAAATATCATAAGCATCCAATAATGCACAAGCAATAAAAGTAGAAGCAACAATAGTAGGAGTGTTTTTTGGCTGAAAAAAAGCTCTAGCTTGCCAATCAAAATTATATCCCCAGCATGCCCCACTCCATTCTGTGTTTTTTATTTTTATAATTTCCGAACTGAAAAATTTGATTTTATTAATATTTTCTTCACTCGGATTAACCTTATAAAGGTTACAATATGAAGATAAAAACAAACCAAGTGCTTTGGGATTGTATTCTTTCTTTATTCCAACCAATGGTCGTAAATTAAATGGGAAACGTTTGAAAAATTGAATCCATATAAGTTTAGCAATTCTATTTTTTGATAGAAATGGAAGAGATTTAAAAAAAGTACTATTTAATCCATCGTAAGGATCATAACCTTTATAATTTTGCTGTTCGCAATAATTTTTTAATTTTATAAAAGAAGTCGAAAATGTATCCATTATTTTTTAAAACTACCTATTTTGTTTGGGATTGAGCATAATCATTTTGACATTAATAGACTTGCGTAATAGTTATTAAGTCTATCTTGCAGTGATTTTGGGGTGAAATATTCTTTTGCAAATTTTCTATTGTTTTCTTGAATTTGATTCATTAAATTTAATTCCTTAGATAATTGCTCAATTCGATCAGCATATTCTGACTCATCAAGTGATTCAATCAAAAATCCATTATCTGGAACTTTTACCCAATCAGGAATTCCTGCAATAGGTCTGCTTATTATAACTAATCCATATAACATGGATTCAATTATCGAAATTGGCATACCTTCCGGATAATAAGTAGGAAAAAGTAGAATTTCTGAATTTCTAAATACTTTATGTTTGATTTCATCTTTTACTTGTCCAACAAAAGTCACATTTTCTATTTTATTAACAAAAACAAACTCTTTAGCTCTAAGTAAAGCGGGGCCATCTCCTGCAATAGTTAAGCTGTAGTTTCCTCTTTTGTTGAGCAACAACATTGTTTTAAGTGCAATAAAAACACCTTTAGTTTCTTCAATTCGTGCAATAAAAAGTAATTCTATTTTATCCTTTTTAGGATCCAAATAAACATTCTCTCTTTCCAAAAAATAATCATCTGCTGCATTGGATTCGATTTTAATTATATTTTTATCAATTCCCATTTTTATTAGTTCAATTTTAAAAACATTACCTAATACTATATGCATTTGGGCTTTTTTAAATGTTGTTTTAAAGAATAGGTTTGATAATTTACCAGGGGTTATTGATTTTTGAAATTCTAGATTCCATCCGTGCCAATATACGATTATTTTTTTTCTTAGAATTCTTGCGATTAATAATAGAATTCCATCACGATAAAAGCTTCTTTTATCAAATGAAGGATTTAAATGAATTAATTGATTATCAAAGATCTTAATCGTGAATTTTGTATATATAGTAAAAATTGTCCATAACTTTAGTATTGAATTTTTTCTTTTTTTTCCTTGAACATCAAAGTATTCAATATGTTTATTTTTATCTAGTTTGAGTATTTTGTAAAGGGAGGAAACACCCCCTGGGTTTGATAGATTGGGTGTAAGTATTAGAATCTTCATTAGAACAATATTTTCAGTTTAATTTAGGTTGAATGATTAGTTTTTCTATTCTATCAATTATTTTTTTCCATTCAAATTCTCTTGCTGAATTTTGAATTTCTATTAGATTAAAATTATGATAATTTTTAATTAACTTTTCAAGTCCAATTGCAAATGATTCAGAATTATCGTTTACAATCAAACCATTTGATTCATTTATTATCTTTTTATTTTCATATGTATTTGTTGCTAATACGGGAATACCTGCTAATAGATACTCATAAGTCTTTGTTGCTGGTTGGAACTGAAAATATTCTGTTATTGGTATATAAGAAATTCCAACATTCGCTTCTTGAAAATAGTATTTAAGTTTATCATGTGTAATATATCCTTTAAGATTAATAATTTTTTCGAGTTTATATTCATTTATTGCACTCTTAATAATAGATTCAGTTTTTTGGTCACCACTTCCTATTATATCAAAGATAATTTTTGCCTGTTTATTTGTTTCAATAAATTTTGCTATTCCTACAATTGTTTCATGAATATTACGATTATAAAATGTACCTACATATAATAGTTTAAATTGATCTGTTTTTATTTTTTTAATTGGAATTAAATTCGCTCCTAAAGGAATTATAATTGTTTTTTCTGGTAATCCAATTACTTTTCTTAAACCTTCTGAAATTACACTTTTGCTTGAGTAAAATAAAGTTTCACTTTTTATTAAATTGTTTTCGAAAACTCTTTTCCATTTCCTTTCACGTATACTTCCTGTACGAATATCAATATGAAATCGAAATTTTTTGTTAAAAAGAAAAATTCGAATTAATGAGCAACCTTTAAAGTAATTCATAAAAATGATCCTAAAGTCGTTATTTTTACAAACTTTAATTATTTCTTTTATAAAATTGATATTCCTATAAATGATATTCTTATTTCTTTGTATATAAACTACTTTAATATTTTCTTCGTTGATTTTTTCCAATTTATAATCCCAACAAATGAAATTTACTTCATATTTTTCAGATAAATATGTTGCATATTTCCAATAATCAATGTGGTAACCAAATTGTTTGGGTGTCACTATTAATATTTTTTTCATTATTGAAAGCTTTTTGAACTTAATTTTGAATTATTTATCTGAAATTCCTTTTTTAATGAATATAAGTATCCAAAAACAACCAATAGGGTTATGTTACCAGCCCCTTTCAAATAAGTTCCACTATAAATGGTATTTGAGATAAATATTATTAGCGTGATTATGATCATACAAAAATAGGATACTTTAGTAACAAATATCAATTTATTTGAACGAACCATTTTTATTATATTTCTGTAAAAAATTATAATTATTACCATCCCTATTAGGCCAAGTTCTCCTAAAACTTTTACAAATCCTATTCTAGTAGCCATATATTGATTATTAGAATGTATAGAATTTCCTAAAACATTTTCTGAATAATACAAATTTCCCAAACCCACTCCTGTTAATAATACATTTTTTTTATTCAGAAAATTGAGCGTTAGCGGTACTATACTTCCTCGCGCCATAGATCTCCCTTCATCAATGATTCCAGCTTCATTATAATTTTCTAATTCTTCCCTGTCAGATAATATCTTTAAATCTCTTTCGGTAATTAGTCCTTGGAAAAGATAATATCCAAATGTCAAAAGTAAAATTGATACACCTATCATTTGAATGCTAAAACCACCTTTCATTTGATATTTGATTAAGAAAATTAAGAAAACAAGTGGAATTATTATAAGTCCTAATTTGGAACTACCAACTAACGGAGGAATCGATAGGAATAGTACAAGAAAAAAATTTTGAACTGTAAAAGATTTTGATTTAAATGCGCTATCTAAGATCAGACATATTACAGTTACTTGGAAAAGCATAAGTTGATTACTTGCATTACTTCCTAAAGTACCACCAACCGAATCACCAGCTTCACCTAAGTATAAGAATTGACAAATAGAAATTATTACTTGAAATATGCTGATATTAATAATCCATTTTAAAACTTTACTGTATTCCAAATATGGTATATTAATACTAATTATTGTTGTGAAAAGCAAAAGGGGGATTATTGTAGTTCTAAATCCCATTATGAAAACTTCAATGGAAGTATTAAAAATGAACATTGTAATTAGACTATATATTATAATTGCAACAGATAATTTTAAAAATATATTTTTTCCAAATTTTCTTAAATCAACGAATCGTATAAATAAGAAAATTACCAAGAAGTCATATCCATGTGCAATAAATTTTGGAACTAAATCCCAAGTAGTAAGTCCAATAAGTAAAAATTCATGTAAAATGATCAATGGGAGAATCCATTTTTTTTTAATTACAAGAGATATTAATCCAATCAACAAAAAATAAATGAAGCTCATTTGAAGTAAGGTAAAATTTTATAGATTTGACTTTCAATCGAATAATTTTCTTTACTATATTCAATACATCGATTCGATAGCAGCTCCCAGGAAGTTCTGTTTTTATATAAATTTTCTATTTCTTGAATGATTTTGTTAAGATTTCCATTAGCAAAATAACCAATTCCCTCTTCATCTATAATGTTATCTGGATTTGAATTTAAACTAAAAACTACTGTTCCTCTTAACCATGCCTGAATAAATACATTTGAAAAACCTTCAATTATACTTGTGTTTATTAGAATGTGGCTTTTTGCTAAAATTAGATTTAATTCTTCTTGTCTAAGTGGTCCTAAATAGCTAATATTACTGAGAGAGTTTAATTCGTTACTAATTTTTTTTTGATCTTTTGTAGAGAATGGTCTGCCTATCATAATAAATCGAATTGGTAAATTATTTTCATTAAATACACGTGCTATGTCGATAAATTTATCAGGTTGCTTGTTATGGGAGAAATTAGCAATCCAAATAATTAAGAATTCAGAATTATCTTTAACAGAATCTTTAATTGGTAATGGATGAAAATTTTTTATTATTTCATTTGCATAAAGTTTGTAATGTTTAGCTAGTAAATTCTCTTGATATTTTGCTTGAACAAAAATTGTATCAGCTTTCTTTTTTCCATATTTAGAAAGTGTAAAATCTATATAATTAAAAATTAAATTACTGATTTTGTCCATTTTGAAAGGTTTTACATCCTCTTCACTTGCTGCTGCCCAAATGAATTTTTTGCAATTAATTTTTGAATAAATACTAGCAACTAATGTCCAAGAATGACTAACTCTCTGATAAATATAATCAGGATTTATTTTTTTAAGTATTTTATAAACGTATGGAAGGTACAAAAAGAAATTATCGCCTAATTTTCTTGTTTTAATTTTCTTTTTTATGTAAATGACTATAGTTTCACCATCTCTAAATATTTCATTTCGATCACCAATAGAAATAAAATAAATTTTAAAATTTCTTTCTTCAAGAGCATTTTTTAATAAAAAATTTTGATATTCAGCTCCACCTTGACTTTTTGATAACAAATCAAATCGATTAAAATAACCTGATAGGAAACAAATTTTTTTCATTTTACAAGTGAATTAAGAGTATCAATAAAATGTTTTTCATTATTGTATTCTTCGAAGATATTTATGGAATTTCTAGAAAATTGAAATGTAGTTTCTTCAGTTAGATTAATTGCATTACGTAATTTTTCTATTAGTTGATTTTCACTTTCTGTTTGGAAAATAAATCCATTTACATTTTCACGAATGAATACTTTTCCAGCTGCAACTTTATCCGATGCTAACAATATCATTCCAAATTGTGCAGCTTCGACTAAACTAATACCCCAACCTTCATTAAATCTAGAAGGCATAACAAAAATGTCCGCCGATTCGAAAATTTTCTTTTTACTTTCTTGATCAAGAAAACCTACAAATGAGATTCTTTCATTTAATCCTTTTAATTGAACTAAATTCATTAACTCTTCATTTTTCTTAGATATACTTATTAATTTCTCCTTTGTATCTCCAGCAAGAATTAATTCAATTTCCTCATTATCTTGAGATAAATTAATAAATGCAGATAACAAAAGATCTATACCTTTTTGTTCAATGAATCTTCCTAGATATAGAATTTTTTTTGGTTTTGTAATTGTTTTAATTTTATTTTCCGAGTAATTATTTACTAAAAAAGGTAAAACAATAATCTTTTCTTCTTTTATCCCAAGACTTTGATATATACCTTTCTTATGATCACTTTGTGTTAAAATGTAATCAGCACTTTTTTCGGTTAATCTTGTTAGTTTATGAGAGATTCTTTTAATTACCCTTTTATGTATTGGAAATTCCCATGCTTCTGTATAAAAGGCTATTTTAATTTTTAATATCTTTGAGATAATAAAAGCAAGTCTTGAGTGTAAAGGGAATTGAGTCGAAGTTATTATAACCTTTGGTTTAATTCTAAGTATTGTAAAGAATATTTTACAAAACATAAGAAATGATTTATAAATACCAAGTTTTCCCAATCTTATTTCGGTGAAGTTCCATTGATTTACTTTGTCTGACCCTATTTTTTGAAAACCAAATTTAGATTCATTATACGCATTAGGTATTTTCCAAGTCGCAATAAAAATTAAAAAAAGATCATTTTTTTTTAAAAATGACCTAAAAAGATGTTCCTGAGATGATAAGTACCTTGGCCACAAAACAAGGATTGAGGTATTTTTGGTTTTAGAATTCATTTAAATCAAAATTATTTTTTGAAATTTTCAACTCACTATTTATAGACACTACAGAATTTGAAGAGATATTTTCTTTAATTATCGAATTAGCTCCAATAATAGAATTTTCTCCTATTGTTATTCCTCCAAGTATTTTTGCTCCTGTATATATTATACAATTTCGTTCAATTATTGGATAATCGCTTTTTTGCATTAATTTACCTTGTTGATCTTTGTATAATTTGCCACTTACACCGATTGTTACCCCATTGTATATAGTAACATTATCACCAATTTTAGAATTCCCGCCTATAACAATATTTTTACCATGTGCTATTTTTATTTCTCCAATTTCTGCATGGAAACTTAATTCGACACCTGTACTTTTTTCTAAATATCTTAAGATCAATTTAGAAAAAAAAATCATTTTCTTTTTTTTAATGTATTTGTATATTTTTATCAAGCAATCTGCTCTATAAGATGTCTTGAAATAATATTTAGCAATTTTCATTTTCATAAATTAATTGTTCAATGCATTCTTTGAAGTTACCATCACTTTGTTTAACTAAAATTTCTTTAGTTTTTATCAATTCTTTTTTAATATCTTTCAATATTTGTGGTGATTGAGAAAGTAGAATGATTTTTTCTTGAATTTCATACGAATTATTTACTTCGATATAAATTGAATTAATACCATCTTTTAAAATATCAGTTATCGCTGGTAACGGAGTCAAAATTGTTGGTGTTTCTGTAATTATAGATTCTATCCACGTTTTTGCAAATCCTTCTGTATGACTTGGAAATACAAGCAAATCAGAGTTTAACATTAGGTTGCCTATTTCCAAATTTGTAAAGTTTCCTAAAAGATGAATTCTTTTTTCTAGATGATTTTCATCAATTTTTTTTTTAATTGTTTTATATTCATCACCTATTCCAGCGATGTAAAAGTGAATATGTTTATGATTGTTGACAACTGAAATAGCTGCATCAAGAAATTCAAAAATACCTTTTGCTTTTATTAATCTACTTGTGAAAAGCACTTTGAAAGTGTTATTTTCAAAATAGGGCAATTTTTCAAAGTATGTAAAAGATTTAGGATAATGAGGTTGACGAACTTTTATAGTTTGTTCCGATCCAATTCCTTTTTTAACAAGCTGTTTTTTGTAATAATATCCAGGAACTATGAAGGTTTTGATTTTGAAAATTTTATACAGAATTAGATATTTTATTTTTAAATGATCTTGTCGTGATAGATTTGGAATAATTTTTATTTTCAATAATTTTAAAAAAATAAGAAATAATCCGAATCCTCTTGAGTCTGCTGGTACGAAATGAGTAATTTCACTTTTACGAAGAACATTGAATAATGAAATTTGATAAAATCCTCTGTTAAAAATTTTTTTTAATAGAGGATTTTTAATATTTGGTAAAATTATTAATTCAAGATTATTTTTTTGCCTTGTAATTTTTTGAAAACCAAATTGAGAAATTAATAAACATTTTTGATTTATGCTAAAACCATGAATATCCCATATTAATTCTACACAATTTTCTTTCCAACTTGTTTCTAATAAATCAAGTTCATTAATAATATTTCCATGTTTACTAAAGCATATTTTCATTTTTTAAAATGGTTTAGTTTTTCTATTACTATGTTTTTAAAATATAAGTACGTGTCATTTTTAGTAATTTGATTTACCGTAACAAATGTTACTAAGTAAACAATTGGAAAGATAATTAGATTTGTTAAATTATCACTTGTATAAGAATTTGCTATTGTACCAACTAGCATTGCTATAACGGGGCCATACAATTGTTGTATGATTATTAGAAATTGGACTTTCATATTAAACTTGATAAGATTTCCACAGAAATGAATATCAATTAATGAGGAAATAAATGTTGCTACTATTTGACCAATAATTATAATTTCAAGGGAAAAATTCATTAAAATTAAGAGTGCAGAAAGCAATAATAAATTTCTTATAATTGAAAGATTTCTATAAATTTTAGGTTTATCTTCAATTTTTGCAATATTAGAATTCACAGTCATTATAGGGTGAAAAAATGCGAGTATCAGAAGTAATTTGAAGTATGGTACTGAATCAATCCAAACATCTCCATAAGTAATCCATATAATTTCATATGATAAGCCATACAAAAAAGTTATGACAAAATATTGTACAAATAAAATCTTAGCATATAAACTTCTATATGATTTCAATTTTTCATGTGGATCTTCAATTTTAGCTAAAATTGGATAAGATGTATGAAGAATTACTGAATTTATACTTGATGTTGGCAAATCTTTTAATCTTTGTGCTTGTCTAAATAGCCCTAATACACTTGCATTTTGTAGTTTACCTAATGTTACTGAGATTAGATTTTGACCAATTTGAGATATTAAATAGGAGAAAACTAAATGAATGCTGTACTTATACATTTCAATTAATCTTGGTATATTTACATACAAAGTAGGTTTCCAATCTGAAAATATTTTAACTAAAATGATATAAGATACACCAAGAATGATTTGCTGATAAACTAAAGACATAAAACCAAAATTGTTAAATGCTAAAATTATAGAGCCTAAAACTGATGTTATTCCAGCAATTAGTTCAATTATAGTAATAGTTTTGAATTTTAATTCTTTTCTTAATTTAGTTAATTCTGTTAGAGTAAATGATTTTAATAATACTGATAACCCTAATAGAATTGCTATTGTTGATAATTCTTTCCGATTAAAAAAATGAGCAATAGAACCACTCAAGAGACAAATGATTATAAAGAAAAAAGTTCCAACTACTATATTAAATGTAAAAGCTAACTGAAAATCTTTTATATCAATATTTCTTTTTTTTATTAAAAAATCAGAAAAACCAGATTCTGTTAAATTCCAAGAAATAGCAAATACAATAGCCAACATTCCAACAAGTCCGAAATCATCAGGAGTTAACAAACGTGCTAGTGTAATATTACCAATGAAATATATAACTAGAACACCAAATTTATTGAAAGTACTCCAGATAAAATGTTTCTTATTTGACATTAATTTCTTTTACCAATTAATTTTTGCGGGCACTCCACCCATGATTGAATAAGGTTCAACTGATTTCGTAACTGTTGCTCCTGCTGCTATTACACTTCCTTTTCCAATCCTAACTCCATCGACAATTGTAACATTTGCCGCTACCCATACATCGTCCTCAATAATTATTCCTTTCAATTCGGAACCCTGTGATTTAATTGTTATTAACGGATTATTAAATATATGATTTGACCCTACTATTACACAATTTGGTGCTATTGAACAATCTTTACCAATCACAACATTGTCAAGAATAGAAGTATTTCTGTTGATTGTTGTATTTTCGCCGATTTGAATTTTCACGTTAGATCTGATAAAGACATTTTCATGAATATAAACGTTATCTTTTATTTCAATATTTATTCCTCTTATTCTAGAATTATCTTGAATAGCTATATTATTACCAAAGATAATTTTACCTGAAAGTCGAACTTTATTACCAAATTTCACTTTTTTAGTATTTCCAAAAAGTAAGAAGGATCGAAACTTACTATTTAATTCGATAATTGAATTAATGATTTTATTTTCAATTCTTATTAAATTCATCTTAGATTATTTTCCCAATACCACCTCACTGCTTCTTTTAATCCATCACTAAGATTATGTTTGGGTATATATCCTAAAATACTTTTTGCTTTTTCAATACTTGCTAAGGAATGTGGGATATCTCCTTCTCTTTTTGGACCATGTAAAATTTCGGTTAATTCTATTTTAGGGTCGTATTGACTTAAATATTTTTTTAGTAGTTGAGTTAATTCAATTAACGTTGTTCGATCCCCAACGGCAGTATTAAACACTTGTCCAATTGCTTCCTGATTCATGGTTGTTGCCGCTAAATGATTCATTTGAATAACGTTGTCTATATAAGTAAAATCTCGAGAATAGGTTCCATCACCATTTATCATTGGAGACTCATAACGCATGAATTGCTCAACAAACTTTGGTATAACGGCGGCATATGCTCCATTTGATGCTTGTCTCCTGCCATAAACATTAAAATAACGAAGACCAATAACCTCCATACCAAAGTTTAATCTAAAAACATGGGAATATAATTCATTAACATATTTTGTAACAGCATAAGGAGATAAAGGCATACCGATTATTTCTTCTACTTTCGGTAAATTTTCAGAATCACCATAAGTTGATGAGCTAGCAGCATAGACGAAACGTTTGACTTTTGCATCACGTGCAGCTGTTAAAATATTTAAAAACCCTGTAATATTTACATCATTTGTCGTTCCTGGATCTTTCAAAGAACGAGGAACAGATCCCAATGCAGCCTGATGTAAAACGATATCAACATTATGCATTGCTGTATGACATGTTGTGATCTCACGGATGTCTCCATCGATTAATCGAAAATTAGAATTGGATAAAAAAGGAACAATGTTTTTTTTGTGACCTGTAGAGAAATTGTCTAAACATACAATTTCATTGTTGTAGTTTAATAAATCTTCAATCAGATTCGATCCTATAAAACCTGCACCTCCTGTGACTAAAACTTTTTTATTTTGTATTTTTTTGTACCCCATATTTTTCGTTATAATTTTCCATCAACCATTTCATCTAACAATACGCCTTTCACATCATACAATATACCATCATCTTTCATAATAGTATCAAAATTTAATTTTAAAAACTCATTGTGTGCAACACACAATACAACAGCTTCAAATTTTTTATATGGAAGTTCATTAGTGATTTTTAGATTATATTCATGTTCAACTACTTTAGGCTTTGCCCATGGGTCGTAAATGCTCACTTTCATTCCGAAATCTAAAAAAGCCTTGATTACATCTACCACTTTAGTGTTGCGCACATCTGGACAATTTTCCTTGAAGGTTATTCCGAGCATTAAAACTTCAGCAAACTTGATATTCAAACCTTTTTGTATCATAAGTTTTACAACTTGTTTGGCAATGTATTCACCCATTCCATCGTTCATTCGACGACCTGCCAAAATGATCTCTGGATGGTAACCAAATTCTTCTGCTTTTTGAGCTAAATAGTAAGGGTCAACACCAATGCAATGTCCACCAACTAATCCTGGTTTAAACGGCATGAAATTCCATTTAGTTCCTGCAGCTTTGAGTACATCGTGCGTATCAATTCCAATCAGATTAAAGATCTTTGCTAATTCATTCACAAAAGCAATATTAATATCCCGTTGAGAATTTTCTATTACTTTAGCAGCCTCAGCAACTTTAATGCAAGGAGCCAAATGTGTTCCAGCTATAATTACAGAATTGTATAAAGCATCTACTTTTTTACCGATCTCAGGTGTTGATCCAGAAGTTATTTTCAATATTTTTTCTACCGTGTGTTCTTTGTCTCCTGGATTAATGCGTTCAGGTGAATATCCTGCAAAGAAGTCTTCATTGAACTTTAAATTACTCACACGTTCCAAAACTGGTACACATTCATCTTCGGTTACACCAGGATATACCGTTGATTCATAAATCACGATATCTCCTTTTTTCAAGATGCGACCAACTGTTTCGCTAGCTTTAATTAAAGGACTCAGATCCGGCCGGTTGTGCTTATCTACTGGAGTAGGGACAGTAATAATATAATAATTGCAGGTTTGCATATCACCAATATTTGTTGAACAATACAAACCTTTAGACATTCTTTTTGTATTTGAGATTGTAGCCTGAAGTATATCTTCACTGACTTCTAAAGTACTATCATGTCCTTTTTTCAGTTCATCTATACGTTTTTGGTTGATATCAAAACCGATTACTGGATATTTTGTTGCAAGCAGTCTTGCTAAAGGTAGACCTACATATCCAAGTCCAATAATTGCAATTTTTATATTTTTCATTTTTTTAATGCCTTGTATAATATTGATTTCAATTTATTTGAAGAATATCATTAAATCTTCACTTCCTTCAAACTATTCTCATTCTCTAAAAACCACTCATAAGTCTCCTTAATCCCCTCTTCCAATCCAATCTTTGCTTTCCAACCAGCATTTGTCATTTTAGAAACATCCATCAATTTGCGAGGTGTGCCATCAGGTTTTGAGGAATCCCATTTTATTTCACCAGTGTGTCCAACTATGAGCTGTATCATTACTGCTAACTCTTTGATGGTTAAGTCAAATCCTGAACCTATATTGTATAAACTTTCTGTTAATTGGTTTTCTAAAGCAAAAACTACAGCATCAGCCATGTCGTCAACGTGGAGGAATTCGCGCATGGGTGTTCCGCTACCCCAAAGTTCGACAGGCTCACTTTTTAATTTTGCTTCGTGAAATTTGCGGATCATTGCAGGTAATACGTGTGAACTTTTTAGATCAAAATTGTCGTGAGTTCCATATAAATTAGTTGGCATCAAACTAACGTAGTCTTTTCCGAATTGTTTACGTATGGCCTCACAGGCTTTTACACCAGTAATTTTCGCAATCGCATACCATTCGTTAGTTGGTTCAAGAGAGGAAGTTAAAAGATATTCCTCTTTTAAAGGTTGAGGAGCTAGTTTTGGATAAATACAAGAGCTACCTAAAAAAATAAATTTATCTACATTTGATTTAAAAGCAGTATCAATTAAATTGTTTTGAATTAACATATTTTCCATTAAAAATTGATATGGAAAATCATTATTGGCTAAAATTCCTCCAACTTTTGCTGCAGCATCTATAACAATTTCAGGCTTTTCAATATTAAAAAAATCAATTACATCTTTCTGATTTTTAAGATCTAATTCTTTTGATGTTTTGCCAATTAAATTAGTGTAACCTTTGGAGGTTAAATTTCTCCATATTGCTGAACCAACCATTCCTCTATGCCCAGCAATGTATATTTTTGAATTTTTCTCCATTTACTTATTCGAAATAATTAAAAGTAGCATATCCTCCATCTTTTAAAAATTGATCTTTTTTCATTAGTTTAACATCACTTTTCATCATGTCTTTCACTAAATCTTTCAAATCGTATTCTGGAATCCAACCTAATTTATTTTTAGCTTTTGAAGCGTCACCAATTAATAATTCAACTTCTGTTGGTCTGAAATATTTAGGGTCAACAGCTAAAACTTCTTTGCCAATTTCAATTTGATATTCTGGATTAGAACAAGATTTGACAATAGCTTTTTCATTAACACCAGAACCTATAAATTCTAATTCAATACCAACTTCATTAAAAGCCATTCTAACGAATTCTCTAACTGGAGTAGTGGTCCCTGTTGCGATTACCCAATCTTCCGCTTCTTCTGCTTGAAGAATCATCCACATCATTCGAACATAGTCTTTAGCATGTCCCCAATCTCTTTGTGCATCTAGATTACCTAAATAAAATTTATCTTGTAATCCCAATGCAATTTTAGAAGCCGCCCTTGTAATTTTTCTAGTTACAAAAGTTTCTCCTCTAATAGGTGATTCATGATTGAATAAAATACCATTACAAGCATACATTCCATATGCTTCTCTATAATTTACTGTTATCCAAAAAGCATACATTTTAGCTACAGCATAAGGGCTTCTAGGGTAGAAAGGTGTTTTTTCTGTTTGCGGAACTTCCTGAACTTTACCATATAATTCAGATGTTGATGCTTGGTAAATTCTAGTTTTTTTCTCTAAACCTAATAATCTAACAGCATCTAAGATTCTAAGTGTACCTAAACCATCAGCATTTCCTGTATATTCAGGAGTTTCAAATGAAACAGCTACGTGACTCATAGCTGCTAAATTATAAATCTCGTCAGGTTGAATTTCTTGAATCAAACGAATTAAATTTGTACTATCTGTCATATCTCCATAGTGAAGAATGAAGTTTTTATTTTCTAAATGTGGATCTTGATATAAATGATCAATTCTATCAGTATTAAATAATGACGTTCGTCTTTTTAGTCCGTGAACAATATATCCTTTTTTTAATAAGAATTCACTTAAGTAAGCACCGTCTTGTCCTGTTACTCCTGTAATAAAAGCCGTTTTCATTTTTCTCGTGTAATTTGTTAATTAAAAATACGTTTAATCTTTAATTGTTAATTAATTTAAAGCCTTGTTTTTTAAAGGATTAAACAAGGCTTCGCCTTAATCAGTCCCAATTTTAGTCTGATAAAAAGCCTTTTTAGTCGTATAAAACTACTCATTTAATTTTAATTTATCAATAGAAACCGGAGCTTATAGGAAATTTGTTAATAGTAATTTTGAAACTTAAATTTTATTTTTTCGTTATTAATAAAAAAATAAATCAAATTTGAATTTGACAATGAAAAAAGTATTCTATTGTATCATTTTAACTTGTTCTAATTTTGCTTTTTCTCAAATTATTTCAGGCGATATTGCAAATGTGGGGAGAAGGTTGGTGACTGAAACAAATTTCACAATAAAGAGTACGAAAATAGGGGAGGTTGTGTTTGATATTTCAGTTGATATAAATGGGAAAGTAACATCTGCAGTAATTGATAAATCAAAAACGACTATTTCATCTACTCCAATGATAATGGATGCTAAAAATTTGGTAAGCACTTTTAAGTTTGAGGCAGGTAATGGTTTTCCGAAATTCCATCACGGGTTGGTTAAAATTAATTTTACTGATAAATAGTTGAGTAAAAAGAAATGCGTGACTAGTCCTAAATAGACGTTACATATTTAAAGTAAAAATAATTAAATATTACATACCAGCAAACACGTGTTTGCTGGTATTTTTGGTTTTGTACGTTTTTATTTTAATCTCATTTTGTTGATGCATGTATTTCGGCGTATTCATAT
>CANCEQ010000010.1 GCA_947375085.1 Flavobacteriales bacterium | reverse complement strand
CCTGTTTAACAATCGTCTTATTTCAACATATCTGCAACGTAAGGAAGGATAGCAATGTGACGAGCACGTTTCACTGCTTGACCTACTTTTTTCTGATATTTCGCAGAAGTTCCAGTTAAACGACGAGGTAAAATTTTACCTTGTTCATTGATTAACTTTAATAAGTAGTTTCCATCTTTATAGTCGATGAATTTAATTCCGCTTTTTTTGAAACGGCAATATTTATCTTTTCTGATCTCTATCGCGATAGGAGTCAAATAACGAACATCATTTTGAGCCATTGTGCTTTGTTTTAAATGTTAATATTAAGCTTCAACTGAAGCTGATTTTTTATCACCTAATTTCGCTCTTCTTTTAACAGAGTATTCTAAGTGATCTTTATCCATTCTTGTTGTTAAGAAACGCATAACACGTTCGTCACGTTTGAAAGTAAGTTCTAAATCTGCAACGATGTTACCTTCACCTTCAAATTCTAACAAGAAGTAGAATCCAGTTGATTTTTTTTGGATTGGATACGCTAATTTACGTAATCCCCAATGTTCTGTGTGCTTAACTTTTCCACCTAATGAGCTAACTTCAGCTTCGAATTTTTGCACTGCTTCCTTTGTCTGATCGTCAGACAAAACGGGAGTTAAAATGAAAACAGTTTCGTAAGAATTCATAAGTATTATTAATTAATTGATATTTTTAAGAGTGCAAAGATAGAGAATTTTTCTTAGAATACGGTATTTCGATTTAATTTTTAGCAAAAATAGATTCAAAACTTTAATATTCAAGATCTTAAGACTTAATTATTCATTAAGCTATCATTAAGTCTTTCCTCTTAAAGTCTTGAAACTTTCGATCTTAAAAATTCTTTTAACAAAAACTGAAACAAATTTAAGACAAATTGCTTATTTTCGCGTCGCACATTATTATAGATCTTAAATAACACAAATTATGGCATTCGATTTAGATATGATTAAGAAGGTTTACACCTTATTTCCTGAGCGTGTAGAAGCAGCTCGTAAAATAGTTGGTAAACCTTTAACGTTGACTGAAAAAATTCTTTACACTCACCTTTGGGATGGTAATGCAACTCAAAATTTTGAAAGAGGTAATTCATATGTTGATTTCGCACCAGACAGAGTTGCAATGCAAGATGCTACTGCTCAAATGGCCTTATTGCAATTTATGCAAGCAGGTAAAGCGAAAGTTGCGGTTCCTTCAACTGTTCATGCAGATCACTTAATCCAAGCTAAAGTTGGCGCTACAAAAGATTTGCAAGAATCAATCAATCAAAACAACGAAGTATTTAACTTCTTATCTTCTATTTCAAATAAATATGGTATTGGATTCTGGAAACCAGGAGCTGGTATTATTCACCAAGTAGTTTTAGAAAACTATGCTTTCCCTGGAGGAATGATGATTGGAACAGATTCTCACACTGTTAATGCTGGTGGTTTAGGAATGGTTGCAATTGGTGTTGGTGGTGCTGATGCTGTTGACGTAATGGCAGGTATGGCTTGGGAGTTAAAATTTCCTAAATTAATCGGTATTAAATTAACAGGTAAATTAAGCGGATGGACTTCTGCTAAAGATGTTATTCTTAAAGTTGCTGACATCTTAACTGTTAAAGGTGGGACTGGAGCAATCGTTGAATACTTTGGTGAAGGAGCAATTTCTTTATCTGCAACAGGAAAAGGAACAATTTGTAATATGGGAGCTGAAATTGGAGCTACTACTTCAACTTTCGGTTACGATGATTCTATTAGAAGATATTTAACAGCAACAGGTCGTCAAGAAGTTGTTGATGCTGCAGATGCAATTGCTGAACACTTAACAGGTGATGCTGAAGTGTATGCTAATCCAGAAGCTTATTTTGATCAAGTTATCGAAATTAACTTATCTGAATTAGAACCACAGATTAATGGACCTTTCACTCCAGATAGAGGAACTTCTATTTCTAAAATGAAAGCTGAAGCTGCTGCAAATGATTGGCCTACAAAAGTAGAATGGGGATTAATCGGTTCTTGTACAAACTCTTCTTACGAAGATATGTCTAGAGCTGCTTCAATCGCGAAACAAGCAATTGAAAAAGGATTAACTCCAAAAGCTGAATTCGGAATCAACCCAGGTTCAGAACAAGTAAGATATACAATTCAAAGAGATGGTATAATCGATACTTTCGAAAAAATTGGAACAAAAGTATTTACAAATGCTTGTGGACCTTGTATTGGTCAATGGGATAGAGCTGGTTCTGAAAAAGGTGAGAAAAACACAATTATCCACTCTTTCAACCGTAACTTCTCTAAAAGAGCAGATGGAAACCCAAACACTCACGCGTTTGTTTCTTCTCCAGAAATCGTTGCTGCAATAGCTATCGCCGGAGATTTAGGATTCAATCCTTTAACTGATACATTAACAAATGATAAAGGTGAACAAGTGAAATTTGACGCTCCAACTGGATGGGAATTACCTCCAAGAGGATTTGATGTTGAAGATTCTGGTTACCAAGCACCTGCTGAAGATGGTTCAAGTGTAGTTATCGCTGTTGCTGAAGATTCAAGTCGTTTACAATTATTAGAATCTTTCGAGCCTTGGGATGGTAAAGATTTAACTGGAGCTAAATTATTAATCAAAGCTGCAGGAAAATGTACAACTGACCATATTTCTATGGCTGGACCTTGGTTACGTTACAGAGGTCACTTAGATAATATTTCTAACAACATGTTAATCGGTGCTGAAAACGCTTTCAACGGAAAAGCAAACAGCGTTAAAAATCAATTAACTGGTGAATACGGTGAAGTTCCTGCTGTACAAAGAGCATACAAAGCTGCTGGAGTTCCAACTATCGTTGTGGGTGACCATAACTATGGTGAAGGGTCTTCTAGAGAGCATGCTGCAATGGAACCACGTCACTTAGGTGTTAAAGCGATTATTGTAAAATCTTTCGCTCGTATTCACGAAACAAACTTGAAAAAACAAGGTATTTTAGGATTAACATTCGCTAACGAAGCTGACTATGCTAAAATCCTTGAAAATGATACTTTAAGTTTAATTGATTTAAGTTCGATCGCTCCAGGAAAACAATTAACATTAGAGTTAACACATGAAAATGGTGCTGTAGAAACAATTAAATTGAATCATACTTATAATGATCAACAAATTGATTGGTATAAAGCTGGATCAGCATTAAACTTAATTAAGTTACAAGAAGCTTAATAATAACTAATTATATTTAAAGCAGGAGAAATTATCTCCTGCTTTTTTTTTACCAAAAATAAAATGAAATGAAATTAAGATTCTATAAAATACTCGTCATTTCTTTTTGTCTTTTTTCAGAACAAAAACTTTTTTCTCAAGTTCATTTTGAAGGAAATAAAATAATTACGCCTTTTTTCGGATTTCCAAATTTTGGCGCAATTAACTTAAAAGACTATGAAATAAATGCTGTTGATGCTCAATTAAAAACTGTCGGCCCGCTAGGCATAAGAGGTGAATTTTTAATATCAGATAAAATCGGAATAGGTTTCGACTTTATATACAATTCATATTCGATAAAATACACTAGGCTAACAGATTATTATGATGGAAATTCAAATTCTTGGCTTATAAATTCAACAATAGTAGAAAAAGGCATGAAACGATTTCGATTTCAATTTAGATACAACTATCATTTTGAATCGTCAAATCCCAATATAGATTGGTACACTAGTGCTGGAATAGGTTTAAATTCTAAAATATTTAAAAACTTAGAAAACGGCCAAAAAGCACAGAGTACAACAAGCAGCTTATCTACAGATACAACCACTTCTACAAATACCGTTTTTCCTATTTCAGCGAGAGTAAGTTTTGGACTTAATTATTATTTCACACCTAAATTTGCCGTGGGTACTGAAATTGGATTAGGTGGCCCATTAGTTTCTGCATCGATTTCCTACAAATTATTTTAAATAATTATTATTTGTTATTTTTGAAAAATTTAAAAATAACAAATAATGAAAAAAACTTTACTTACAATTGTTGGTATTATAGCAATAGCTACGAATTTATTTGGACAAGCAAACATACAAGGAAACATTATAGTAGATCCTTATTATGGCTTCCCAAATTTTGGCAAATCATTCTACAAATCAATTGAAAATAGTTCTTCTACTTCTAATTACAAAGCTACAGGTATGGGGCCAGCTGGAATCAGAGCAGAATATATGGTAAGTGATAAAGTTGGAGTAGGTTTAGATTTTATCTATAATTCCAATCGTATATCCTACACTGATACTCAACATGACACCACTTGGACAAGTGTATCAACATATACTGTAGCAACAACTACTAATAATGCAGAAAGATTAATGCAAAGAATTAGACTTCAAGCTAGATTTAACTTTCATTTCGATATCTCAAATCCAAATCTTGATGGATATTTTGGTGTTGGCGTAGGAACAAATAATCGCTTCAGAAAATATTGGCTAAATGGAGTTGAAGTTAATGACGTATACACTTCTGCCTTAAGTAATTTAACTTTAATTCCAGTTTCATTGAGAATCTGCACAGGCTTAAGATATTATTTCAATCCGAATGTGGGGATGAATATGGAAATGGGATTAGGCGGACCGTTATTATCTGCTGGTGTTTCCGTTAAGATTCAGTAATTTCATATAATATTTAAAAAACAAAAGGTTGACTTAAAAGTCAACCTTTTGTTTTTTTATACTACCTCAATATATTTAAACTGCAACATTGTGCTCTCTCAGAGCATCATTCAGCGAAGTTTTTAAATCTGTAGAAGCCTTTCTTTGTCCAATAATTAAAGCACATGGTACTTGAAAATCTCCTGCTGGAAATTTCTTTGTGTATGAACCCGGGATAACAACACTTCTTTCTGGAACATAACCAACATGCTCTACTGGAGAGGTTCCAGAAACATCAATAATTTTAGTTGATTTTGTCAATACAACATTTGCTCCCAAAACAGCTTCCTTCCCTACTCTAACTCCCTCGACTACAATACATCTAGAACCAATAAAAGCACCATCTTCAATTACAACTGGCGCAGCTTGTAAAGGCTCTAAAACACCACCAATACCTACACCACCACTTAAATGAACATTCTTACCAATTTGAGCACATGATCCAACTGTTGCCCATGTATCTACCATTGTACCAGCATCAACATATGCCCCAATATTTACATAAGAAGGCATTAATATTACTCCAGAAGCAATAAAAGCACCATAACGTGCAACTGCCGGAGGCACAACCCTCACACCTAATTCTTTGTAGTTTGTTTTAAGTGCCATTTTATCATGAAACTCAAATGGACCAACCTCAATTGTTTCCATTTGACGAATTGGAAAATACATCACAACTGCTTTCTTAACCCATTCGTTCACAATCCATTCTCCGTTATCAGCTGGTTCTGCTACTCTTAGTATTCCTTTATCAATATCTTCAATTACATGATTAATTGCATCGATTGTATCTTGTTGTTTCAATAATTCACGGTTTTCCCATGCTGCTTCAATAATTGATCTCATATGTTCTATTTTAAACCAAAGAATAAATCCTTGTTATTATTTTATTTATTACTCTAAAACTAAAACAACCGATGTAAAACACCGGTTGTTTAAATTCATAAATCTAGAATTTGAAATATTCAAATTTTAAATCAATCTTATTTCCAAACTCCCATTGAGCAGAATTTCTCAATACGATCGTTAATTCTTTGTTCTGGTTCAACTGTGTCTAATTCTTTCAAATATTTTACAATTGATTTTTTCACAGTAGCAAACATTTCTTTTTGATGACGGTGCGCTCCACTTAATGGTTCTTTAATTACATCGTCAACCAACTTTAAACGTTTCATATCAACTGAAGTCAACTTTAAAGCGTCTGCTGCTCTTTCTTTGAAATCCCAAGATCTCCATAAAATAGAAGAACAAGATTCAGGAGAAATTACCGAATACCAAGTATTCTCTAACATCACCACTTTATCTCCAACTCCAATACCTAATGCACCACCAGAAGCTCCTTCACCTATGATAATACAAATTACAGGAACTTTCAAACGCATCATTTCATAGATATTTCTAGCAATTGCTTCACCTTGACCACGCTCTTCAGCTTCTAGTCCTGGAAAAGCTCCTGGAGTATCAATAATTGTAACGATTGGTTTATTGAATTTTTCAGCCAATTTCATTAAACGTAATGCTTTTCTATACCCTTCTGGATTAGGCATCCCAAAATTACGGTATTGACGCATTTTCGTATTAATTCCTTTTTGCTGACCAATAAACATCACTGAACGACCATCAATAGAACCAAAACCACCTATCATGGCTTTATCATCTTTTACCGTTCTATCTCCGTGTAATTCTTGGAAATTTCCGTTTGTAATTGCATCGATATATGCTAAAGTATATGGTCTATCTGGGTGACGAGATAGTTGAACACGTTGCCAAGGAGTTAATCCAGAAAAAATTTCCTTCGTTACCTTTACCAACTTTTCTTCTAATGCCTGAACTTTATCTGTCATGTCAAGATCAGCACTTGCTCCAATCTCTTTTGTTTGCTCGATTTGTTCTTCTAAAGCTTTAATCGGTTCTTCGAAGTCTAAATATGTTGCCATTTATTTTCTTTTTTGAGAGCGCAAAGTTACTAAAATACTTTTCTAATTTTTCGAACTCTCAAAATTATTTGTTAACGAAATGATAAGAATAGTGACTTTAATTTTTAGATGTTGATAATCCATACACAAGGCTTTAAGAATCAAGAATTAAAGGTAATTTAAATCAATCCAAGTTTATTTCGTCTAAAAGGATTTTTTTTAATTAACAACTTCCTATATTTGTTTCATGATTTTATTTCCTCCAGCAAAAATAAATTTAGGCCTTCACATTCTTTTTAAACGAGAAGATGGTTTTCATGAATTGGAAACAGTAATGACACCAATTCCTTTTACAGATATTTTGGAAATTTTACCAGCGAATTCTTTTGAGTTCCAACAAACTGGAATACCTATACCAGGAGACACTTCATCCAACTTATGTGTTAAAGCATATGAATTAATGAAGGACGAATATAAAATACCCCCAATTTTCATTCATTTAAAAAAGATTATTCCAATGGGTGGTGGACTTGGTGGGGGATCTGCTGATGCTGCTTATGTTTTAACTGGAATTAATTCTCTTTTTAATTTAAATCTTTCAGATTCAACATTGGAGGAATTGACTAGCAGATTAGGAAGTGACTGTCCTTTCTTTGTTAAAAACAGCACTCAGGTTGCTAAAGGACGAGGCGAAATATTATCTCCAATTGATCTTGATTTGAAAGGTTATTTTTTGAAAATCATCAATATTGGATTGCATGTAGGAACAAAAGATGCTTATTCGGGTGCTCAATTTTCTACTTCATCTAAAACCGTTTCTGAAATTGTTTCTCAACCAATTTCAACTTGGAAAAATGAATTGACAAATGATTTCGAAAAAACAGTTTTTGCAATTTATCCTGAATTAAATCAAGTGAAAGAAAATTTATATACTGAAGGTGCTATTTATGCTGCTATGTCAGGAAGTGGATCTACAATGTTTGGGATTTTCGAAAAGAAACCGAACAAAACTTTTGAAGACAAAGCTGAAATTTTAGAACTTATTTTAGAGTTCTAATTAAGAAATAGAACTCCAATTCGGTTTAGACCTCATTATTTTACGTAATTTCTCGCGTATTAAAGAATGATTTGGTTCTTCTAAAAAAGGATCTTCCTCTATTATTTTTCTAGCATTATCTCGCGCTAATACTACTATTTGTCCATCTTTAGCTAAATCAGCTATTTTCAAATCTAATTCACCGCTTTGCTGTGTCCCCATAATGTCTCCAGGACCTCTCAATTCCAAATCTACTTCTGCAATTTCGAAACCATCGTTTGTTCTAACCATTGTTTCCAATCGCTTTTTTGATTCTTTTGACAACTTTATTCCCGTCATTAAAATACAATAAGATTGTTCAGCACCCCTACCTACTCTACCTCTTAATTGGTGTAATTGTGACAAACCAAAACGCTCTGAACTTTCTATAATCATCACAGATGCATTCGGTACATTAACACCAACTTCAATTACCGTTGTTGCAACCATTATTTGAGTTTCACCTTTCATAAATCGTTGCATTTCAAATTCTTTGTCAGCAGCTTTCATTTGTCCATGAACAATGCTAACTCGATAATCCGGTAATGGGAAAGTTCTAGAAATTGCTTCATAACCATCCATTAAATTATTGTAATCCAATGTTTCTGATTCTTTAATTAAGGGATAAACAACATAAATCTGCCTTCCTTTTGCTATTTCAGATTTCATAAATCCAAAAACGGTTAAACGATTGGTTTCAAAACGATGAGATGTTTCTATCGATTTTCTTCCTGGAGGTAGCTCATCAATTACTGACACATCTAAATCTCCATAAAACGTCATGGCTAGTGTTCTTGGAATAGGTGTTGCTGTCATTACTAAAACATGTGGTGGAATTGTATTTTTCTTCCACATCCTCGCTCTTTGTGCTACCCCAAAACGATGCTGTTCATCAATTACAACAATCCCTAGATTTTTAAATTGAACTACATCTTCTAATAGTGCATGAGTTCCTACTAAAATATGAATTTCACCCGATTCTAATCCTTCATGAATTCTTCTCCTATCTTTCTTCCCAACAGAACCTGTTAAAAGTTCAAGTTTTATATCCATGTTTTTCAACATATCCGACAAGGTCACAAAATGTTGAGTCGCTAAAATTTCTGTTGGAGCCATTAATGCTCCTTGAAAACCATTTCCAATCCCCATCAACATCGTTAATAAGGCTACCAAAGTCTTTCCACTTCCAACATCACCCTGTAATAATCGGTTCATGTGATGCCCCGTCATGAAATCTTTTCTAATTTCTTTCAAAACTCTTTTTTGAGCTCCTGTTAATTCAAATGGCAAATGGTTTTCATAAAACTCAGTAAAAGCAAATCCTACTTCTGGAAATATATGTCCACCTGTTTTACGAATACTGATTTGCTTCCTCATTAACATTTCTAATTGAAGAAAGAATAATTCTTCAAATTTTAAACGTATTCTCGCTGAAGCAACACGTGCTTCATCCGTTGGACAATGAATTTGAACCAAAGCAGCCTCTCGAGACATTAACCTTAATTCATTCACAATCGATTGAGGTAACGTTTCTTGTATTTTCCCTTTTAGGACTTCTACTAATTGAGCTGTGATTTTCGCAATACCTTTAGAACTTAAACCATTCATGTTCAGTTTTTCGGTACTTGAATAAACAGCTTGAAGTCCTTTTTCAGATTTTACTTTTTCAAATTCTATAATTTCAGGATGAGGAATCGTAAAATTTGAACCGAAAAACTTTGCTTTACCATAGACTTGAAATTCGGTATTCAATTTCAATAATGGTTTTATCCATTTTCCACCTTGAAACCAAACCAATTCAATAATTCCAGTCCGATCTTGAAATTTCGCGATTAAGCGTGTTTGTTTCCCTACCTGTCTTTCAGAAACATGAATAATCATTCCTTTTAATTGGGCAGGACCATCCAAAGTTGGTAATTCTGAAACGGTATGATATTGAGAACGATCGACGTATCGAAAGGGGAAATAATTCACTAAATCATCGACAGAAACAATCCCCAATTCTTTTCTAAGAAGTTGTGCCCTTTGCGGACCAACACCTTTTAAAAATTCAATTGGAGTTTGTAGAAAATCGTTCATTTCTTATTGTCTCGTCTTCTTTTTTTCATTTTAAAACCGTAACAAATTGTAAAAGTTTGAGATGGATACAATAGATAATTTACTTATTATACAATTCCAAACCTTTATCAATCCATTTTTTAAAATCTTTAGGATTACTATGGTGTTCATAATCTGCTGAACCAATTGGTAAATCTTTACCATCTGGACCTAACATCACATAAAAAGGTTGAGATGCAGCTTTATATTTGCTGATTTCCATGTACATCCATTTATCTCCAGTTGTTTCTAATAATTTCTTACTTCCAGGTACTAATTCTACAACTTTTTGTTCGCTGTTTGGCAAAGGAATTCTTTCATCTACATGCAATGAAACGATAACAACTTTATCTCTTAAATTTTCAATAATTCCTTTTTCTCCCCAAACACTTTCTTCCATTTTTCGACAATTGACGCAGTTATGACCTGTAAAATCTACAAACAAAGGTTTGTCTACTTTTTGAGCATAAGCATAAGCTAAATCGTAATCATCAAACACCATTAAACCTTGAGGACCTAAATGGGTGCCTTCAATAAATTCTTGATTTGAAGTAGTTGAATTAGTTGTACTACCAAAACCTAAAGGAGACTCGCTATAATTTGAAGGTGGAGGAAAAGCACTGATTAATTTTAAGGGTGCCCCAAACATACCAGGAATCATATAGATTACAAAAATAAAAACGAATGTCCCGAATATAGTTCTTCCAACAGATAATCTTTCCAGTGGACTATCATGAGGCAACTTAATAAAACCGAATAAATACAATGCTAATACACTAAAAATACCAATCCAAATAGCTAAAAATAATTCTCTTTCTAAAAAGTGACCTTGAACAGCTAAATCTGCATTTGATATGAATTTAAAAGCTAAAGCCAATTCTAAAAATCCTAAAACTACTTTTACCGAATTTAACCAGCCTCCTGACTTAGGTAATGTATTCATCCATCCTGGGAAAGCTGCAAACAAACCAAATGGTAAAGCTAAAGCTATTGAAAATCCGAACATTCCAACAAATGGTGCTATACCTCCAATCGAAGCAGCCTCTACTAAAAGAGTTCCAACAATTGGACCGGTACAAGAAAAAGAAACTAAAGCTAATGCTAAAGCCATAAAGAAAATCCCAACTACACCTCCTCTATCTGAAGCTTTATCCGCTTTATTTAACCAAGAATTAGGCATTCTAATTTCAAATGCACCCAAAAATGAGATAGCAAAAATGGCTAAGATTAAAAAGAATACAATGTTAAAAGTTGGATTAGTCGACATTTCATTTAAAACTTCAGCACCAAAAACACGAGTCACAACAGTACCTAAAAGAATGTAAATAATAATAATTGACAATCCATATAATAAAGCGTTTTTAATACCATGCGCTTTTGATTTACTTTGTTTAGTAAAAAAGCTCACTGTCATCGGAATCATAGGAAAAACACAAGGTGTTAATAATGCAGCCAAACCGCTAATAAATGAGAGAATAAAAATAGTCCACATAGATCTATCTTCTTTTTTATGCCCAACTCCAATAACCACCTCATTTTCTTTAATTACTTTATGAATTGAAGTAATATTTTCACTTTCATCGAAATCAGAAACAACAGCTGCATTTTCGATGACCGAATCTTTAGTTGAATTTACATCTTCTATTAACACACCTTTCAATTTTAAAGAAAAGTTTGATTCAAAAGGAGGCAAACATTTTACGTCGTTACAAGTTTGAAAAGAAAAAAGTCCATCAATTGTAAAATCTTTCTTAGATAAAATTTTAATTTTTTGCTTTAAAACAACTCTTCCTTCATGATAAACTACATCTTCACCAATTTCTTCATCATGTTTAAAAATAGGTTTTGGCTCTAAAATTTCCCCTAACAATTTAAAATTGGAGGACTTTTTAAAGTTCAACACTGTAGGTAATGTAAAACTTGTTTTGGGAACATGAGCTGGTCCAACATGCCAATGATCGACAACAGAAATCTGACAAGAAATAACAGCTTCGTCTCCTTTTTGGTCAACACTAAATTTCCATTTCACTTTAGAATCACCTAACTCAATTTGAGCTGATAAAAATGAAACAGTAAAGAATAAGGCAAACAGACTAAGAATTACTTTTTTCATGTTTTTTTTATTTTAATTCAATTGATAAATGTTTTTCTACTGGAGGTAAACACATAACATCATTACAAACCATAAAAGTAACGTGTAATTCTAAAACTGAAGGCGCATTTACCTTTATTTTTTGATTAAAAACAGATTTTCCCTCAAAAAAAGTAAGTTTTGCCTCAAAATTTTCATCAAATTTTTCAATTGGAGTCCCTTCAATGATATCTCCTATTAATTCTATCGATTTATTCTGAGTAAATTTAAATTGAGTTGGGATTGGTCCAACCTCTGGATTAATATGCTGACTATACAAATGCCATCCTTCAGCAATATCAGCTGTAATTTCTATAGTACTTGAAACTACATTAAAGTTGATTTTCCACTCAACCTTTTCCTGTGAGAATGAAATTAGACTAAAAAATAAAACAAAAAGTAAAGTGATTTTTTTCATAGTTGTACAAGCTAATTCAAAAGTAATATTTTAAATTTTGTAAAATAATCCTTCAGTCAATAAGAAAGGTTAAAAATGTATAAAATAAAAAAGCCTGTAATGCAATGCAAAACAGGCTCCCTTTTTCGATATTATTTTAAAGTTTAATTTCTAAAATTCTTGAAATTGGAATCCAAATACCACCTTTTAAACAAATAAATTTAGCTCCATTTGCCCAAAGTGTTGTATCAACTCTTTTCAATCCAGAATCGTCTTGAAAAATAATTGTTACTTTACTATGATGAGCATTTCCAAGCGTAACTGCTTGCTCAATGTTTCTCATTAAATCTGGATGCTGTTTAATTGGGGTATTATCGTGAAATGTCAATGATGCAATCATCTCTTTTTCGATTGTTTCCGGAGTTTGAGTAATTTCTGACATAACGATAGGGTTTAAAAGATTATTAATTCAGCACTTTTTATAATCAACAAATCTATGAAAAAATATTTATTAAAATTATTAAAATTCAACGATCCTTTAAAAAGATTTAAACAATATAAAGGTTATATCTTCATCCTTGCAACAGCCGAAACACTCTGATCTGCAAACTGCTTGTTTTCAAACATATACTTTCCTGTTATAGCAATCATTGCTGCATTATCAGTACAAAATTCAAACTTAGGAATAAAAGTTTTCCACTTTTTAATTATTCCAATTCTGTTTAATTCACTTCTTAAACCTGAATTTGCAGATACACCTCCAGCAATCGCAATTTGATTTATATTTAAATCACTCGCTGCTTGAGTTAATTTGACGAATAAAATATCAATAATTGATTTTTGTATAGACGCACAAATATCTGCTAAATTTTCATCGATAAAATTTGGATTTAATTTTGTTTGCTTTTGAAGAAAATAAAGTATAGAAGTTTTCAAACCACTGAAACTAAAATTATATCCTTCCATCTTCGGTTTGGCAAATTCAAATTTCAATGCATTTCCTTCTTTTGCAAATTTATCTATTAATGGTCCACCCGGGTATGGAAATCCAAGTATTTTAGCAGACTTATCAAAAGCTTCACCTGCAGCATCATCAATAGTTGTTCCAATAACTTCCATGTCCAATGGAGCTCTCACTAAAACAATTTGAGTATGACCTCCAGAAACTGTTAAACATAAAAAAGGAAAACTCGGCTTATCCTTACCTTCATCATCGATAAAATGAGCTAAAACATGTCCATGCATATGATTTACATCAATCATTGGAATATCCATCGCTAATGAAAATGCTTTAGAAAAAGATGTACCAACAACTAGTGAACCTAATAAACCAGGACCTTTAGTAAATGCAATAGCGTCTATATCTTTCATTGCTATACCAGCCTTTTTAATTGCTTGATCTACAACAGGTATTATATTTTGCTGATGAGCCCGGCTAGCTAATTCAGGCACTACTCCACCATATAATTTATGTACATCTTGACTCGCTATAATATTGGATAAAATAGTCTCATTTTTGAGTACCGCAGCAGAAGTATCATCACAAGATGATTCAATACCTAGTATAATTGTATCTTTTTGACTCAACTTTATGTAAATTTGTAACGAATGACAAAATTACTTAAAATATTAGGACGAATTATCGGTATCTCATTAGAATGGATATTGATTTTCATTATTTCCTTTTGTTTTTTTATCAGAACGAGTCAGGTTCAAACATATTTAGCAAAAATTGCGACCAACTATCTTTCTACTGAATTAAAAACGGAGATAAATATTAGCAAACTTTCAATCTTATCATTAAATAAAATTGAAGTTGAAGGAATGCTAATTAAAGATTTAAAAAAAGACACAATCGCTTATATTTCCGATGCTTTTGTAACCTTGGATGATATAAATCCTAAACACAAATTTATTATAAAAAAAATCGATGTAGAAAATTCAGTTTTTAAAATAAATCAAAACAAAAAAACGAGAAAATTTAATTATGATTTTATCATAGACTATTTCAATTCCCCATCAAAATCTAAATCGAAACCGTTAATTGTTGAACTCAATGAATTGCATTTTAAAAATGTAGCTTTTCAATACGATGATTACAAGTATAAAAATCAACTTTGGGGAATGGATTATGACCACCTCGACATTAAAAAGATTAATCTTGATATTGTCAACATTTCAGTGAACGAAGGCATAATCAGAGGTGATATCCAACAAATTTCAGCTATTGAAAAATCCGGATTTATTTTAAGCAAATTCAAATGTAAAGTCAAAGTTTCATCAAAAGGCGTATATGCTAAAAACGTAAAAGTAACAACACCACAATCAATCATATACTCTCCCAAAGCAAATTTAATAATGCATCAATATACTGATTACTTGACATTTATTGATAGTGTGAATTTTGATGGTTATATGGTTCCAAGTAAAATATCACTTAAAGACGTAGCCTATTTCGCTCCTATTTTAAAAGGAATGGATCAGACCGTTTACGCAAAAGGAGTCGTTTCTAGGAAATCAAAAAACATACGTATTGCTGATTTAGATTTAAAATTTGGAGATCATTCTAGAATTTTGGGAACCTTTAACCTTCCTGATTTTAGAGATATTGAAGGATCCTTTTTTAATGAAAAAATTGATTACGCCTACCTGAATATAAATGATATTCAAAATTTTAAACTCCCAGAAATAACAGGTATAAACTATTTTAAATTAGATGAACATTTTAAAAGATTAGGACATTTTGAAGCTAAAAATGCTCGTTTAGATGGTTTTCAACAACAATTTGTAATTGCTGCAAAAACAGTTAAAACACGACTAGGAGCTGTTGAATTTAAAAACGGAATATTATTTACTGAAAACAAAAAAAACAATTCCTATTATTTCGAAAAATCAACTGCTGATGATTTCGATGTTAAAATTGATAGTTTCAAACTAGGCAAATTTTTAGACAATACAGATTTAGGAGTTATAGATGGTACTTTAGACTTAAGCGGAGAGGCTACATCATTCGGAAATATTAAATTTAACGATATCGAAGGAAGAATTGAACAATTCGATTATCTAGGATATAGATATAAAAACATAACCATTTCTAAAGGGAAATATATTGACAATATTTTTGATTCTGAAATTGAAATTAATGATGAGAATTTAAATTTAACATATAGTGGTAAGATAGATTTTAACAACAGAAAACACTTTGAAATAGAAGTAGATCTAAAAAATGCAAGACTTGATAATTTACATTTAACAGATATAAAAAACAGTTCTTTAGCTTCTAAATTCAAAATTAATTTAACTGGAAATCATTCAAATAATGTCGCTGGAACAGTTAATATCAGTGAATTATACTATACAGAAGAAGATAAGGAATTTGATATTCCTGCTTTACAAATATTAATAAATAGAAATTTAAAAGAAGATCTTCTTTCTATTAAAAGTAAAATTGGAAGCGCTACTTTTAATGGGAAAGTTGATTTTAACACAATCATTTATGACTTTGAGAATCAAATAAGTCAACTATTTCCCGCAATCATCCCAATAAAAAAATTAAGTAAGAAAAATAAATTAAGAACGACAAACAACTTTAAATATTCAATAGAAACGAATGATTTAAATGAACTTCTCAGTGTATTATTACCCGATTTAAAATTAGCACCAAAAACTAAGATTGAAGGATTTTATAATGGATTGAACGAAGATGCATCTATGAAAATCACTTCTAAATCAATTATTTTTAAAGAGATGAAATTTGAAGGAGTTAATGTACTTCAACAAATGAATTCGAAAAACATTGATGCAAACTATACAATACAATCATATAGCTTAAACGATTCAATAAATGTCAAAAATTTAACATTCAAACTAAATGGCGACAAAGAAATTTTATATTCTAAACTTAATTGGAATCCCAATACGAAAAACGAATCAACTATTGAATGGAATACTTCCGTTTTAGGTATCGATAAATACAAAATCACATTATTACCCTCTTTTTTCTCATTGAAAGAGAAAAAATGGGACGTTGTAAATAAATCTGAAATCTCTATTGATGGAACAACGATTGATATTGGTCATTTTTTACTTGAACGTGATCGTCAATATCTTTCAATAGATGGTCGAATTTCAAAAAGAAACGATGATCAATTAAATTTTAAATTGAACGATTTCAAACTGGATGATTTTAGTTCTCTTTTTAGTTCAGACATCGAATTAAAAGGACTTGTTAATGGTTGGGGGTATTTATCTAATCCATACACCAATCTTAATTACGCCGGAGACGCAAATATTCAAGATCTATTTATAAATCAAAAAGAAATTGGGGATGTGTTTTTAAAATCAAATTGGAACATTGCAAACAAAAGTATTGGAATGTCTGGAGATTTGATTTATGCAGGAAGTGAAACTTTTGGTTTTGATGGTCAGTATTTAATTGGAAAAACAAATAATTTAGACTTTGACGTTACTTTTGACAATACTGATTTACAATTTGTAAATGCATTCGTTGATCCAGAAATATTAAACAATATGAAAGGTAATATTTCAGGATTAATTAAAGTAAATGGTTCAATAGAATCCCCTAAATTAGATGGACAGGTTCATTTATCAAAGGCAGAAGCTCGTTTAGAATTATTAAATGTCAATTATAAACTGGAAGGAGACATTACTGCTGACGAATATGGGTTTTATGTAAACAATATGCCTTTAACAGACGAAGAAGGTAATACTGGAACAATCATTGGATCTGTATATCACAATGGTTATTATGATTGGAATTATGACTTAGTTTTTAATCTTGAAGACAATGGAAACCGAAGTGGATTTGCCCCTGGACATATCCAACCCCTTGATCGTTTTTTAATGATGAATACATCTTACAATAAAGAGAATGTCTATTATGGAAAAGGTTATGGAACTGGAATTGTTGAACTTTCAGGATATACTGACAACCTTTCTATCGATGTAAATGTAAAAACAGAACAGGGAACAAAAGTCAACTTTCCAATGTACGGAATTGAAGATATTGACGAAGAAGAAAGTTTTATCACATTTAAATCAACCAAAGATTCGATTAAAAAAATAATTGATCCAAAATTTGATTTTACTGGAATTGATTTGAAAATGAATTTTATAGTGACTCCTGAAGCTGAGATAAAAATTATTATGGATGATAAAACCGAGGATGAAATTTACGCTCGAGGAAATGGAGAAATCAATGTTGCTCTTGACAATCTAAATGATTTGACTTTAAATGGAACTTTCAAGGTAAAAGAAGGTAAATATAATTTCGTTATTCGACCTATAAATCAAGAATTTATTATTCAAGAAAATGGAACTGTAACTTGGACAGGAGATCCTTACAATGCAATGTTGGATTTAAAATGTTTCTATAAAGTAAATGCCAATCTAAATGAAATTTCTACTCTTCAAAATACAAGTTCAAGTACCGGAACTGGAAATCAAGAAATTAAATGCTATTTAAATTTAACAGAATCGTTATTAAAACCAGCTATTTCATTTGACATTCAAGCAGCTAAAACAAATGAAGCTGAACAATCTTTATTAAATAGAATCAAAAGTGATCGAGATTTATTAAATAAAGAATTTTTCTCGTTGTTACTCTTTAAAAAATTTCAACCAATTGATGGCCAAATAAGTAATGGTGGTGGTGGAAGTAGTGCTGCTTTAGATATTGCACAAAGTAAAATCAATTCAATGCTTTCTCAAGTTTCAAAAGATTACAAATTAAATGTTGGATTAGATAAAAATAATTTAACATTGGGAACTTCTTATTCTGTTGGAATAACAAAAGGTTTCTATGGCGATAAGCTAATTTTAAAGGGTAATTTTGGAGTTGAAAACACTGGAGCTAGTAGTTATACTAATAAAAACCTACCAATCGGAGATGTAAATTTAGAATATAAATTAAATGATGCAGGCACTTTTAAAATTAATATTTTCAATGAATCAAATCAGAACAGAATTTACTCTAATAACACTGCCCTATTTACTCAAGGAGCTGGAATTCAATATCAAGAAGAATTCAATTCATTCAAAAACTTTAAAGTTTTTCAATACTTTCTTGATTTTTTTAGATCCAAGGATAATAAAAAAATAAAGATCACAAAAAATAAAAATAGAAAACCAGTACCTTCAAATAACTACCTACCTTCTACCCCATTAAACACAAGAAATAAGCGACTATTTTTTAAGTAATTTTTTCTTGTTCAAAAATGCTAAAAACTCCATTTTGATTCTGAATTCATTTTAATTATTTTTGTGTATTAGAATAAATTATACACTGTTTTAATTGTTACGCAATTAACTATAAATGAATTAATTATATTATGAAGAAAGTTCTTATTGCCAACCGAGGAGAAATTGCAAGAAGAGTTATTAGAACTCTAAAGAAAATGAATATTGCTAGTGTTGCAATTTATTCTGATTCTGATAGAAATGCACCTCATGTTTTAGAAGCTGATGAAGCGGTCTATGTTGGTGAAAGTCCCTCTTCTGAAAGTTATTTAAAACAAGATTTAATTCTGCAATATTGCAAAGAATTAGGTGTTGATGGTATTCACCCTGGATATGGTTTTTTATCTGAAAATGCTGGTTTTGCTAGAAAAGTAAAGGAGGCGGGAATTACTTTTATCGGTCCTTCTCCTGAAGCAATGGAAGTAATGGGTGATAAATTAAGCGCTAAACAAGCAGTTAAAGAATTCAATGTTCCTTTAGTTCCAGGTGTTGATCACGCTATTACAGATGTAAATGAGGCAATAAAAGTTGCTGAAGAAGTTGGTTACCCTATTCTTATCAAAGCTTCTGCTGGTGGTGGTGGAAAAGGAATGCGTTTAGTAGAAAATTCTGCTGAATTCGTTGAACAAATGAAATTAGCTCAAAATGAAGCTCGTTCTTCTTTTGGTGATGATGCTGTTTTCATTGAAAAATTTGTTACAAAACCTCGTCATATTGAAATTCAGGTATTTGCTGATAGAGCTGGAAATACGGTTTACCTTTTTGAACGTGAATGTTCTATTCAAAGACGTCACCAAAAAGTGGTTGAAGAAGCGCCAAGTGCATTGTTAACTCCTGAGTTAAGAAAAGAAATGGGAGAAGCTGCTGTTGCAGTTTGTAAAGCATGTAACTATGAAGGTGCTGGAACGGTTGAATTCTTGGTAGATGCTGATAAAAAATTCTATTTCTTGGAAATGAACACACGTCTTCAAGTAGAACATCCTGTTACTGAAGAAATTACAAAACTTGACCTTGTTGAATGGCAAATTAGAGTTGCTAGAGGTGAGAATTTACCAAAATTACAAGATGAATTGCAAATTCACGGTCATGCGATTGAAGTACGTGTCTATGCAGAAGATACTTTAAACGGTTTTACACCTGATATTGGAAGATTAGACAGATACAGAATTCCAACAGGTAGAAGTGTTCGTGTTGACGATGCTTTCTTGGAAGGCATGGATATTCCAATTTATTACGATCCAATGATTGCTAAATTAGTCGTTTGGGGAAAAACAAGAGAAGATGCGATTAAACGTACACTTGTTGCGATAGACGAATATCAAATTTCAGGTGTTAAAACGACACTTGATTTCGGAAAATATGTTTTAAAACATCCTGCATTTGTTAGTGGTGATTTTGACACGAATTTTGTGAAACATTATTTCGAAGATCCTAGAATTATGTACACTGCTATGGAAGAAGAAAAAGAAGCTCTTTCTCACGGTATAGATGAAATTTGGGATTCTATCAAAGAAAGAAACAAAAAAGAATTTGCTTCAAGAGAAATTACAAGTTCTTGGATTAATACACGCGCTTAATTAATGTTGGATGTTGGATGATTAATTTTTAATTGTATTCAACATTCAACATCAAAAATTCAACATCAAAAGTAATGTACATAATATTTGATACCGAAACAACAGGTTTACCTAGAAATTGGAATGCTCCGATAACGGATACTGACAATTGGCCTCGTGCGGTTCAGATTGCTTGGCAATTACATGATGATATGGGTAATCTTATCGAACAGAAAGATTATCTAATTAAACCGGAAGGATATGATATTCCGTATGATGCTGAACGTATTCACGGAATTTCTACAGCTTTAGCTGATGAGCTAGGTGCTGACCTTGAGATGGTTTTAAATGAATTTAACATCGCTCTTTCGAAAGCTAAATTCGTTGTTGGACAAAACGTTGGATTCGATGTTAACATTTTAGGATGTGAGTTTGTAAGAAAAGGAATCGATTCTCCAATGGCTTCTATGCCGGTTCTAGATACTTGTACAGAAGTTACTGCTACGATGTGTCAACTTCCTGGTGGTCGTGGAGGAAGATTTAAACTTCCTACTCTAACAGAATTACATCAGCATTTATTTGGAGAACCTTTCGGTGAAGCGCATAATGCGACTGCCGATGTGGAAGCTACTACTCGCTGTTTCTTTGAATTAATTCGTATTCAATCTTTTAGTCTTGAAAGTCTACAACAGGATAGTAAATATATTGAGGACTTTAAAGCCTTCAACCCTGCTCCTTTTAAAACAATTGGTTTACAACACATCAATTTAAAAGAAGCAAGTGAAAAATTAAAAGCTAAAGAAGCTCCTCAAACTGATATTCCAACGGTAGATATTAGTGAATCTAGATCTCGTTTGGATGCAGTAACTTTTTCGCATTTACACAATCACACCTCTTTTTCGATTCTACAATCTACTATCAATGTAAATAGTTTGGTGAATAAAGCGGCTTCTTTAAATATGCCTGCAGTAGCTTTGACTGATTCAGGAAATATGTATGCTGCCTTTCACTTCGAAAAAGCAATTACGAATTATAACAAAGGAGTTAAAGCCGATAGAGAAAAAGCACTTGAAGCTGGCGAAGAATTTACTAAACAAGAAATCTTACCAATTATTGGATGTGAGTTCAATGTTTGTAAAGATTTAACCGATAAAAAAAACAAAGACAATGGATACCAAGTTGTCTTATTAGCTAAAAATAAAAATGGATACCAGAATCTTGTAAAGCTGTCTTCAATGGCATTTACAGATGGATTCTATTATGTTCCTAGAATTGATAAAGCAGCAGTTGAAAAATACAAAGAGGACTTAATTTGTCTTTCTGGAAATTTATACGGTGAAATTCCAAACCTCATCTTGAATGTGGGTGAAAATCAAGCAGAAGAAGCGTTGATTTGGTGGAAATCTCAATTCAACGACGATTTTTATATCGAAATCATGCGTCACGGTCAAGAAGATGAAAACCGTGTTAACGAAGCATTGATTCGTTTGGCTGCTAAAAACAATGTTAAATTAGTTGCTTCTAACAATACCTATTACGCAGAAAAAATAGATTCTGAATCACACGATGTTTTGTTGTGTGTGAAAGATAACGAATTGGTTTCTACTCCTAAAGGTCGTGGAAGAGGTTTTAGATATGGTCTTGATAATCAAGAATATTACTTCAAGTCGAGTGACGAAATGAAGGAAATATTCCTTGACTTACCAGAAGCGATTGAGTCAACTCAAGAAATAGTCGATAAATGTGAACATTATGGATTGGCCCGTGATGTACTTTTGCCTGCTTACGACATTCCTGATGAATTCAAAGACCCTGAAGATGACGTTGATGGTGGAAAACGTGGTGAGAATAATTACCTACGTCATTTAACCTATGTTGGTGCAAATAAACGTTATCCTGAAATCACAGAAGAAATTAGAGAACGTATTGATTTTGAATTAGCTACCGTTGCTAAAACAGGTTATCCTGGTTACTTTTTGATTGTACAGGATTTCTGTCAAGCAGCACGTGACATGGGAGTTTCTGTAGGACCAGGACGTGGTTCGGCTGCTGGTTCTGTTGTTGCCTATTGTACAGGGATTACAAATGTTGATCCTATCCGTTACGATCTCCTTTTTGAGCGTTTCCTTAATCCAGACCGTGTATCGATGCCCGATATCGATATCGATTTTGATGATGAGGGTCGTGGTCGTGTAATTGAATGGGTAATTCAAAAATATGGTGCGAATCAAGTTGCCCAAATTATTACTTACGGAACAATGGCCGCTAAATCAGCTATTCGTGATGCTTCAAGGGTGATGGATTTACCGCTTTCTGAAGCAGATAGATTGGCTAAATTAGTGCCTGATATTTCGCTTGCAAAACTATTTAAATTCTCTGATTTAGAAATTGCTGAACGTTTCAACAATAACCAAGAGGATATAAATAAAGCGAATGAGTTAAAAGCGATTTCAAACGGTAACGATCTAACTAGTAGAGTTTTAAATCAAGCTAGAAAAATTGAAGGTTCTGTAAGAAATACGGGTATTCATGCTTGTGGTGTCATTATTACTCCTGGAGACATAACTGATTATGTCCCTGTAGCCTTGGCGAAAGATTCTGATATGTATTGTACGCAATACGATAACTCGGTTGCTGAATCTGCAGGACTTCTAAAAATGGACTTTTTAGGTCTTAAAACATTAACATTAATCAAACATGCTGTTAACAATGTGAAGCAAAGAGCTGGAATCGATTTAGTTCCAGACGACTTCCCTGTTGACGATGTTGCTACATACGAATTATTCCAAAGAGGTGAAACGGTTGGTATTTTCCAATATGAGTCACCCGGAATGCAAAAATACATGCGTGAATTAAAACCGACTGTTTTTGCGGATTTAATTGCCATGAATGCCTTGTACCGTCCTGGTCCGATTGCTTACATTCCTTCTTTTATTAAACGTAAACATGGGACTGAAGAAATTGTATATGATGTCGACGATTGCGAAGAATACTTAAAAGAAACTTACGGGATTACCGTTTATCAAGAGCAAGTAATGTTGCTTTCTCAAAAGTTAGCTGGTTTTACAAAAGGTGAAGCCGATACCTTGAGAAAAGCGATGGGTAAAAAAGACCGACCGACGCTTGATAAAATGAAGCCTTCTTTCTTAGAAAAAGGAAAAGAAAAAGGGCACGATGTTACAAAACTAGAAAAGATTTGGAAAGACTGGGAAGCTTTTGCCTCTTATGCCTTCAACAAATCTCACTCAACTTGTTATGCTTGGATTGCTTATCAAACAGCCTATTTAAAAGCGAATCACCCTGCTGAATACATGGCATCGGTGTTGAGTAACAACATGAACGACATCAAGCAGGTTACATTTTTCATGGAAGAATGTAAACGCATGGGGGTTCCTGTACTTGGCCCAGATGTTAATGAATCGAATTATCATTTTACGGTGAACAAAGAAGGAGCGATTCGTTTTGGTTTAGGTGCTATAAAAGGAATGGGAAGTGCGCCAGTTGATGCTGTAATCAATGAGCGAAATGAAAACGGACCTTACCTTTCTATTTTTGAATTTTCGAAACGTGTCAACCTTCGTATCTGTACTAAAAAAGCATTCGAAAGTTTAGCATATGCTGGTGGTTTTGATGGATTCAAAAACATTCACAGAGCACAATATTTCAAAGAAGACAGTAACGGAAGATTGTTTCTAGAAAACGTAATGAAATTTGGAGCTAGTTTTCAAGAGAGTGAGAACTCTTCACAAGTTTCGATGTTTGGAGAATCAACTGGAACTAAAATGCCAGAACCTGAAATTCCAAAAGCGGAAGAATGGGGAAGCATTTACAAATTGAATCGCGAAAAAGATGTTATTGGGATTTTTATTTCGGGACATCCTTTAGATGATTTCAGAGTAGAAATTGAATCGTTTTGTAACGGTAATATCGGAATGCTAAACGATATGGATGCGAATAAAAATCGTGACTTATTAGTTGCTGCTACCGTTTCTGATGCAGAGCATCGTTTCACTAAAAATGGAGATCCTTTTGGAACATTGGTAATTGAAGATTATACCGATTCATATAAATTATTCCTTTGGAGAGAAAACTATTTGAAATTCAAACACTTTCTAACTCCTGGAGCCTTTTTAGCGATTAAAGGTAGAATTGAAGTCCCGCCGAGAAGATCTGAATTAGAATTTGTGATTCATTCAATCGATATGCTTCAAGGATTGCGTGAACAACGAGCGAATAGTTTACATATTAAAATCAATGCCAAAGCAATCGATCAAATCTTAATTGCAGATTTAAATAAATTGCTGTTAGCACATGAGGGTAATTGCACTTTACATTTTACCATTTATGATGGATTAGACGGTGTTGAGGTAAAAATGCCTTCAAAATCGATTAAGATAGATCCTAATAATCAATTATTTAACGATTTAAAGAAATTTAATTTGGAGTTTGAGATTAAGTAAAGTTTTTAAACTACGGAGTTTTTTTAACCACAGAGTTTTAAAGGAGGAAAGCACAGTGGTTCACAGAGTTTTTTATTTTTAAAAATATTAAGTTGTTTCCTTTTGAATTTTAAAAAAACTCTTTGTTACACCGTAAAAAAATCAATTATTTCTAATTCAACAGAAAAAACTCCGTGTTACTCCGTGAAAAACTCGGTGTACTCTGTGGTTAAACCTTAAAACAACTCACGCAATTCAATCAATTCATTCACTTTTTCGGAGTTACCTACTTCTTGGAATGAGGCAATTAAATTGGTTAACATTCTTTTAATGATGGAAGTATTTGAACAAGGTTCAAAATAATCTCTTGAATGTGGTTGGTTTATACCATCTAAAAATTCTTTTATTTCATCGATCCCAAAAAGACTACCTTTTGAGAATGGATTAATGTAAAACAAAACACCATAATCATTGTTATCTGGAAGAAACTGATTGACAGCATATTCGTCCATATAAGCAAGAATAAAATGATTCGGCAAGTTTACACCGTAAATTGGTATATTTAAATTTTGAGCTATGATACTGTAAATCAAACTCAAACTTAATGGATTTCCTTTTTTGGTTTCAAGAACTGTATTGATGTATGAATTTAAGGGAGAATGAAATGTTTTGGCATTTCCTTGAAAATGATACATTCCAAAAAACACTTTATTGATAATGCGAACGATTTCAAGTGCTGTCTGTTTGTTGTTAATTTCTAACCAAACTGACTTTTGAATTTCTTCGATTTGAGCTCTTACTTTCGCTTCATCTAAACCTGGATATTGATATTTAGCAACCGCAATCGCTCCTGTCAATAAATCTTTTGTAGAGGATTCTTTCCAAGCTTTTAATCTTCTTTTCGTTTCTTCAAACTGAATTTCATGAATCAACGATTCTATTCGGTTTTGAAATAAAAGACCAAAATCTTGATCTTCCCAAGAAGTTTCTAAATATGGAATGGCTTCTGCTCCATAACTCAATAAACGATCATGAATGTGTTCGTAGATTGATTCATCTGGATCATCAATCAAGTTTATTAATGCTAATATGGAGTCATTGTTTGCCATGATACAAATTTAGAACACCTAAGCCTTCAATTCGTAACAAAAAAATATTGTTTTTCAGAGCGAATTGTTAATTACCAGAATTTACGATAAAAATTTGTGCTTTCAAAATTTAGTTTTCAACCTACTCCTCTTCAAACGTATATATTTATATAAATTTTCAATTGATATATATTTGCATATACCTATGCAGAATACTTTAGTTAGCTACTTTTTTAGAATGAAATTGTAAAATTTTATTCCAATACCACCTTTTCTGTTTTAATCAAAGCTTCATTTTCATCTAATATACTAACAAAATAAATCCCTCTTATCGCATACCTATTCAAATCAATTTCAATATTTCCTGAAAGATATGATTGATTATAGACTTCTCTACCATTTATATCCTTTATTTGAATTGAGTTATTTTGAACCGAGGTTTGGAGATGTAAAATGTTAGTTGTTGGGTTTGGATAGATTACAGCATTGGATGATTCAATATTTATTAAACCTGCAAAACAGTTGCAATTTGTACTAAATGAAGTTTGAACCTGTATAGAATCAGTCCAATGTAAAATTGACCAAGACACATCATCAACTTCAACACAGGCGAGGTTGGTATTACTTTTCGCATCAAAAGAAATTAAATTGGTATTATTTCCATTTTTAACATTCAAGCATTCAAGTTTATTGCTAGCACAATACAACGTATTTAATAAAGAATTATGAGAAACATCTAAAGATGTTAATTGGTTACCACTACAACTCAAATCAATTAAAGCTGAATTATTAGATACATCTAATGAAGTTAGTTGATTATAACTGCAAGCAAAATAAATTAAATCAGCATTATGAGAGACATCCAAAGTGGTTAGTTTATTACCATCACAACTCAAATGAGTTAATAAAGGATTATGAGCCAAATCTAGTGAGAGTATTTGGTTATTATAACATCCCAAACTAACTAAAGAAGTATTGTGAGAAATGTCCAATGAAGTTAGATCGTTTGATGTACAATTCAAAGAACTCAAAATAGTATTGTGCGACACGTCTAAAGATATTAGTTTATTATCATGACAATCCAATGTATCCAAAATAGAATTATGAGATACATCTAAAGAAGTTAATTGATTATAGCTACAACTCAAAAAAGTTAAAACAGTATTATTAGACACATCAAAAGAGCTTAACTGGGTATTAGAACAATTCAAAAAAGCTAAAGCTGTATTATGTGAAACGTCTAAATTATTTAGCGGGTTAGAAACACAGTCCAAAATGCTTAAAAGGGTATTTTGAGACAAATCCAAAGATGTTAATTGGTTATAATGACAATTCAAATGAGTTAAAGCTGTATTATGAGAAATATCCAAAGATGTTAGTTGATTGTCACTACATTTTAATATCGTCAAAGCAATAAATGCTTCTAAACCTGTAAGATCAGTTATACCTAGATTTCTGCAATCAATAACTCCTGTAAAAACAGACGCTTCACTTACTTGTATTTCGGCATCATGATTTAAGTTAATCAAATCATTTCCAAGTAAATAAGCTTTAAAATTAGCGTTTGGAATATTTACAATTTGAGCATTTAAGTTCGCTAAAAAAATAAGTGCTATCGAAAGTATAAGTGTTTTCATAAGTAATTAAGTTAATGAAACTCAAAACTATGAAAAATAATAATTAATAACTTTACCACTCACTCAATAATTAACACATAAAGAATGATTCGTTATAAATAATTAATTATACATAATAACCTATAATTGTCAAATAAGATTTCTTTTTTTGCTTTTTACTCCTTCGATATCTAGAAATGAAAAACTTATGAAAGTCGTTAACAAGAATCATTTGAATTACATTAGCAATTCAATTTCCTCCTTTTTTCTTGGTTTGAGTATAACCGTCTTTTACTAGAATATCGAAAATTTTATCTTTAAAATTTCCTTGTACCATTATTTCGCCATCTTTAGCCGTACCGCCTCCACCGCATTTGGTTTTTAGTAGTTTACCTAACTCTTTTAAATCATCATCAGAACCTATAAAACCTTCAACCAAAGTCACTTCTTTCCCTGCTCTTTGCTTACGATCGATTGAAACATACATCTTTTGATGATTTTTAGGCAGTGTTTCAAATTCCTCTTCTTCTTCACTCTCGTAACTAAAGTTTGGATTTGTAGAATACACTACATTAATTCTGTCTGATTTTGATTTTTTAGCCATGTCAAATAATTAATATGGATACTAAATTTGAATTATTTTTTAGGGCACTTTTTGCAATACACCCCATTCTTTTTATACTTTTTACAGCACTTTTTCTTATTCGCTAATTCGTTTGAGCAGATTTGCAAACAATATATTTGATCCTTTGAAAAAGCTTCTGTTTTCATTTATTTAGAATTATTCTAAACGAAAATAACTAGAAATTCTGAAATTAAAAATGATTAAAGTTCTCTTTCTAATAATATTTCCAAAGAAAATAATGACAATTGATCATCCAAAGGTAAAATCGAGTAGTTTAATTTAGCATGCGATTTCATTTTCATAGTTATAAAACCTAATCCTGCCCCACCCTTTTCTGAAAATCCACTTTCTGTTAATACGGAAGTATATAATTCTTTGACTTCATCAATATTCATCAGATTCAACTTTTCTATCTGACTTATAATCAAATTAATAATTGAATTATCAACTAAATTCCCAAAATTCAAACAATAACGATCTGTTTCTTTCGCAACTATTAAAAAACTTAATTGATCTCCTTGATCATCTGAACCTCCGTGAATTCGAATATTCTGTAATCCTTCAATTAAAATAGAAAAAGCACGTTTTACAATTGCTTTTTTATCTCCTGAAGACTTCATTAATTCTTCATTTCGAACGACTAAACTATTTATTAAATCTTGAGAAAAAGTACCACAATGAGAAATTACAATCGACCTATTATTCTCCGTTTTATACGAAGTCAAATACTCGTTAAAGTAATTTTTCACAAGATGAATTGTACTATTTTCTTTTAACTCCATAGACTAGATTCAGACATATCCGATTAGCTAAATTATTTTAAATTATTTTTAAATCCTAATGATTTTGTATTTTTTTAAACGGAACCAAACTCAATCAAGGATGTTTTTCTGTAATCTCCTCAACAATTCTCGCAACTGCAGGACAAATTTCTGAATTCTTACGTGTCAGCTCTAAAATTTGAAACATGTTTTTTCTATTTGTGTGCGGGTATTCACGACAAGCCAATGGTCGGTCTTCATAAATATCACATTTATTATCAGCACCTAAAAAAGCGCAAGGAGAAGTTTTAAGTACATAATCTCTTTCTTCATCCATTCGTAAATAAGTCGAAATAAATTGCATTTCATTCACTCTAAAGCGCTTCGCGATTCGCTTAATATCAACATCTCTAAAAATTGGACTTGTTGTTTTACAGCAATTTGCACAACTCAAACAGTCAATCGATTTAAATGCTTTATTGTGTAAGTCTTCAAATATTTCATCTACAAATTTTGGCTTCTTTTTTTTAAACCGTTGTAGAGACTTTTCTATCTCTTTCTTATTTACAATCGCCTTATCAATGTCTGATTGATATTTCATTATTTATGAATTTATCTATCCTGAAAATCAATTTTATAATCAAAATTTTCAAGGATAGTTTGTTATATTTGTTACAAATTTACACATTTCATGGACAAGTTTGATTTAATTGTTATTGGTGGCGGTCCTGCAGGTTATGCAGCAGCAATGAGAGGTATTGATTTCGGTAAAAAAGTTTGTATTA
>CANCEQ010000009.1 GCA_947375085.1 Flavobacteriales bacterium | reverse complement strand
GCCCTGCAAAGTTGATACTTGCAGAGCTTTTCTGATTCCCGCAGCCATACGAGACTTGCGGTCCGGACGGGACTCGAACCCGCGACCTCCGCCGTGACAGGGCGGCATTCTAACCAACTGAACTACCGAACCAATATTTTGTAAGTCTTGCGACCTTTCGAAAACAATCGAACTTTAAATCATTAAGATGTTAAAGTGAAATATTGTGTATGTCTTTCGTTTAAGACGATGCAAAGATATGTATTATTTCTTATTCTGCAAGCGTTTTAGGTGAAAAATATTTAAAAAAGTTTTGATTAAATATTCAATTGATTGATTTGCAAAATATTATGTGTAAATAAAAAATTAATTATTTATTAATAAACATCTAATAATTTGATATCAAAGATCAAAACTGAGTTGCCTGGGATGTTTGAACTTCCTTTTGGACCGTAGGCAAGTGCAGATGGTATAAATAATTTCCCTTCACTTCCTTCTTTAAAATAGGTAATTCCTTCTGTCCAACCTTTAATTACATTTTGTAAACCAAAAATAACCCCCATTGTATCGCTGTAATCAAAAACAGAATCATCGATAAAATATCCTTTGTAATCAACTCGAACTTGAGATGTAGATTTAGGGTAAGCTCCATTAGTCGAACCTTCTTTTTCTATGATGTAATAAATTCCAGAACTTGTTTTCGTAGCTGTTAAGTTCTTTTTAGATAAATAACTAGTGATCGCTTCGTCGTCTGTTTTTGCTTGTTTTTCGATTTTTTGTTTGGAACAAGCGAAAAGTCCGATTGTTAGAAAAGAGAAGATGTATATGTATTTCATAATTTGTTTTTGTAAACTTAAAAAACAAAGATAATGAACCTTTTGGTTTTTGAATGAATTTGGATGTGGGACTGTTTATTTTAACTTTTATAAACAAAAAAAAAGCACCTTGAGTTTTCAAGATGCTTCATTAAAATTTATTTAAACTTTATTAACCAATAAAAAAGTAATAAGCAAGAACTATTAAGTCAATAACAACACTCACGGCAGCCATTCTAATAATCCATTTCATTGGAGCAACTGCTAATAATAAACTTAAAGTTGTCATTGTTGGTAAAACAACTAATGATAAAGATAAAGCGCTTTCGATTGCTCTGTACCCAACAGTAATACCGCCTAGGCATCCAATTATTAAAATAATAACACAAATTAAACCGTGTCTATTTGCGTCTAAATTCGCTTCTTGTTCTGAGATGTTTGCGTGTGTGCTCATAATTAAATATGTTAGTTTGGGGCAAAATTCTTGCTTTCTAATTAAATATTTAATGATAAAAATCAATTTCAAAACATGATTTTCGTCAATTTCAATTGTTGATAAATTCTATAAAATATCCGCGTATTTTGGTTGAAATGATAAGGTTTAAAAGTTTTAAGTTTTTTATCTTTGAAGCAGTTATGAAAAAAATTACCCTACTTTTTTTAATTGGTATTTTCTTGTTTTCTTGTCAATCTTCAGAAGAATTGAAGCTTAAAAAGGAGAAAGAAAAATTAAATTATCACGTAAAGTTTAACAAAGTTGATAATCAATTTATAAAAGCTAAAAAACAAAACGCCTTAAATTTTTACAATGATTATTTGGGATCTGATCGTTTTAATGGAATGTTTCTCGTAGCGAAAAATGGAAAAATTCTTCTTGAAAAATACAATGGTTTTGCTAATTACGAGCAAAAGAAAGAGATTAGTCCTTCAACTCCTTTGCATTTAGCTTCAATTAGTAAGGTTTCTACTTGTATTGCTATTCTTCGATTGGTAGATCAAAAGAAAATTTTGTTGGATGAAGATATTCGTAATTTTTTACCTGAAATTCCATATGAAGGTATTTCAGTTCGAATGCTTCTAAATCACAGAAGTGGAATTCCATATTATGGCTACTTCACTTATAATAGTTGGCCTTTAAGTAAGCCTTTGACGAATAGAGATGTACTTTTGTTATTAAAGAAGTACAAATTCCCGCTAAATTTCAAGCCAGATAACCATTTTGCTTATTGTAATACAAATTATGCCTTATTGGCTTTGATTGTGGAGAAAGTGACCGATTTGAGATTCGCGAAAGCAATGGAGGAATTGGTTTTTAAACCATTGAAGATGACGAATAGTTTTATTTTAGATAAATCTAGAAATTACGACAGTGTAGCTCAATCGTATAATTCAAATATGGTACGTCAACGATTTGATTATCTGGATTACGTCTATGGCGATAAAAATATGTTTAGTACAGCACGTGATTTGTTGAAATTAGACAAAGGCACCTATTCTAATAATTTCTTAAGTAAATCATCTAAAGAGCAAATGTTCAAAGGGTACAGTTACGAAAATGCAGGGACTAAAAATTATGGTTTAGGTATTCGAATGGTGGAATTAGAAAACAAAGATCCTTATTTCTTTCATACAGGTTGGTGGCACGGAAACACGGGGTGTTACGCAACATTACGAGGGGATACGGTTTGTATTATAGCACTTTCAAATTCGTATGACAGAAGTGTATATCAAATTAAACGATTAACACCCTATTTCGGAAATTACCCTTTTGAATTCGAAGATGAAGAGTAAGCTAAGATTAGTTCCATTTATTTTAACCTTTATTTTATTTGTAGCTTGCACAAAGAAGAAGGTGGAACCAAAACCTGTAATATCTGATTCAAGTTCAACTTGTGATTTAATATCATCGATTTCGTATTCTAAAACGGTAGTACCAATTATTAATTCGAATTGTATCGCTTGTCACGATGCGTCAACAGGAATAAAATTAGATACCTATGATCATTTACAACCTTTTGTTTTGAGTGGACAATTTATAGGTTGTTTGAACGGAGATCAAAATTATCAACAAATGCCAACGAATTCAAAGTTAGACTCTTGTGATTTTAAAGTATTGAAGATTTGGGTTGATGAAGGAGCTAAAAACAATTAGATTTTATTATGTAAATCTTTTTCTTCTTTTTTAGTTACATAATAATCAAAACTCTTTAAATCTTAATTTCAACACTAAGAAATTATCCGTATCTTTGCGCCAAAATTCAGACAAACAGTATGATTACGGTAAACAATTTATCCCTTCAATTTGGAAAGCGTGTGCTTTTCGACGACGTTAATTTAAAATTTGTAGAAGGTAACTGCTACGGCGTTATTGGTGCGAATGGTGCAGGAAAATCAACATTTTTAAAGATTTTAACTGGTGATCAAGAGCCTACAAAAGGTCGAACAGAATTGGAACCAGGTAAACGTATGGCTGTTTTAAGTCAGAATCACTTTGCTTTTGATGCGTATCCAGTATTGCAAACAGTTATCATGGGACATAAACGTTTGTTCGATATCATGACTGAAAAAGATGCTTTGTATGCAAAGGAAGATTTTTCTGATGCTGACGGAATGAGAGCTTCTGAATTAGAAGGTGAATTTGCTGACTTAGAAGGTTGGAATGCTGAAACAGATGCAGCATCTTTATTAAGTAATTTAGGAATAGAAGAGTCATTGCATTATTCTTTAATGGAAGAATTGCCAAATAATTTAAAAGTACGTGTATTAATAGCTCAAGCTTTATTTGGTAATCCAGACGTATTGATTTTGGATGAGCCTACCAACGATTTGGATGCGAAAACGATTAGTTGGTTAGAAGATTTCTTATTGGATTTTAAAAATACAGTAATTGTTGTATCTCACGACAGACACTTTTTGGATACAGTTTGTACGCACGTTTGTGATATTGACTTTTCTAAAATTCAAATTTTCACTGGAAATTATTCTTTCTGGTACCAATCATCTCAATTAGCGTTGAGACAAAGAGCGGATAAAAACAAAAAAGCGGAAGAGAAGAAAAAAGAATTACAAGACTTTATTTCTCGTTTTTCTGCAAATGCTTCGAAATCGAAACAAGCAACTAGTAGAAGAAAAATGATTGATAAGTTGGATTTAGAAGAAATTCAACCATCAAGTCGTAAATACCCAGGAATTACTTTCCATCAAGAGCGTGATGCAGGAAATCAGATTCTTTCTGTCGATAATTTAAGTAAAACAGTTGACGGTGAGACACTTTTCAAAAACCTTACATTCACTTTAAATAAAGGAGACAAAGCGGTTATCTTGTCTAAAAATTCAGTGGCAATTACAGCATTATTTGAAATTTTAAACGGAAATACACAACCTGATACAGGTGAGTTTACATACGGAACAACGATCACAACTGCTTATTTACCAAATGATAACAGTTCTTACTTCCAAGATGACCTTCCTTTGATTCAATGGTTGAGACAATATGCTCAAACGGATGAAGAAAAAGAAGAAGTGAATTTACGTGGATTCTTAGGTAGAATGTTGTTCTCAGGAGAAGAAGCATTGAAAAGTGCAAAAGTTCTTTCAGGAGGAGAAAAAGTACGTTGTATGTTATCTAAAGTAATGTTCAACAAAGCGAACTTAATCATGATGGATGAACCTACGAATCACTTAGATTTGGAGTCGATAACAGCATTGAATAACGGTATGACAGCTTTCGAAGGATCGTTGATTTTTACTTCTCATGACCACGAATTAGTTCAAACGGTTGCTAACAGAGTAATTGAAATTACACCAAATGGAGTAATCGATAAAATGATGCCGTACGATGCATATTTAGAAGATGAGAAAATTGCTCAGATTCAATTAGAAATGTACGCATAACGACTATTGTTTTGAAATTCAGAAAATATCCAATTGCTCATCGTTTGATTAGCTTCTTGCGTGACAAGGATATTAAAGGAATTCGAAAATTATCAGTTGTATTACCTCAAATAATATTACCAAAACCAGAATCGGTTGGAGAGCATATTCTTCAAACGATTCATGGTTTTGATTTAAAGATAAATCCAAGTATAGATAATGGAGTAGAACGCTGTTTGTTTGAAAAAGGAACGTACGAAAAAGGGATATTATCACTTCTAGAAAAGCACCTTAAAAAGGGAGATTGTTTCATAGATGTAGGTGCAAACATTGGTTTAATGACCATTTTTGCAGCAAAACAAGTTGGACAAAAGGGAAAAGTAGTTGCTTTTGAAGCGCACCCTGAAACAGCTAAGATTTTAGAATTCAATTTAAATCTGAATTCAATTACCAATGTTGAAAGTTGTATTTATGCCTTGGGCTCAGAAAATGCACAAACAGTTATTTATGATAATTGGCAAGTAAATAGAGGAGGAGCATCTTTGGTTATCATTGAAGAAAATTCGGTTTCTTTTCCTATTGAAGTAAAAACTTTAGATGAGTGTCTAGATTCAGCTTTAATTCCCAAAATCATAAAAATTGATGTAGAAGGATTTGAATTAGAAGTCCTTAAAGGTGCTAAAAACACAATTCAAAAATTTCAGCCAATTTTAATAATTGAACTTTCGTCTCACCGCGATAATAAATACGAAATCAGTGAGTTGATGGATTACATCGAAAGCTTTAATCTATATTCTTTTTACAAATTGAGAGGAACAAAAGAAAGAGTTTCTCCATTAGTAAAAATCAATTCCAGAAACGAACTTCCAGAACACGACAATATTATTTGTTTGATTGATAATTGAGTTACTGTGTTTTTTTTTAACACAAAAGAAAAAAAAAAGGAAGCATCAAAAGAACATAAAGTAAATTTACTGGGTACATTACTTCATTTTTCTTTTAAACTGAGAAGCGGTTAACTTCTTTAAAATATAATTATAGCTTCCAACTAATGTGCTTTCTTCTTTTGTGAATCTTTTGATGCTTCCTTCTGTGAAATCTGCTTTGCAGATCTTTTGTGTTAAAAATTCAATGTTATAAACATCGCAAGTTGAGTAAATCTTTCTCAATCTAGAATTACCAGCAATTTTATCATATATCTTTGAGATTCAAAATATTCAAAAAAATGGTAAAATATTCTTTTTCAAGTGAAAATCCTTCACAACAATACATTTCAATTAAAGCAACATTTTCTGTAAATTCTAAAACAACAACGGTTCAATTACCAAGTTGGAGACCAGGAAGATATGAATTAGGTAATTTTGCTAAAAATGTAAAAGGATTTAGAATCTTCGATCAGAATAACAAAGCTGTTTCTTTTAAGAAATTAGTAAAGGATGCTTGGGAAGTAGATACTGAAGGGAAATCAGAAATCCGAGTAGAATATTCTTATTTCGCTGCGGAATTAAATGCAGGTTCAACATTTTTAAACGCAGAACAACTGTATGTTAATCCTGTGAATTGTTGTGTTTTTACGGAAGAAACAAAAGAAGAACCGGTTGAATTAGAATTAGCTATTCCAACTGATTGGAAAATAGCAGGTTCTATGAAACAAGAAGGAACAATTTTATCAGCAACTAATTTTGAAGAATTAGCAGATTCGCCTTTTATTTGTTCAAATTCATTACAATACAATCAGTACGAAGTGAACGGAACCATTTTTCATTTGTGGTTAAATGGTGAAGTGAAACCGGATTGGAATCGCTTAGTGAAAGATTTTAAAGCATTTACAGCGAAACAATTAGAGAAGTTTTTAGAATTTCCCGTTCCAGAATATCATTTTCTAATTCATATTTTACCTTATAAAGCATATCACGGAGTTGAGCACCAACGTTCTACGGTAATTACTTTAGGTCCAAGTTATGAGGTGTTTGCTTCACTGTATAAGGAACTATTAGGGGTTTCTTCTCATGAATTATACCATACGTGGAATGTAAAATCGATTCGTCCTGCAGATATGTACCCATACGATTTCACGAAAGAAAATTATTCAGAATTAGGGTATATCTGTGAAGGTGTAACAACCTACATGGGTGACTTGATGCTTTATAAAAGCGGTGTTTTTTCATTAGATCAATATTTATTGGAAATGAACAAGCAGTTGCAAAAACATTTCGATAATCATGGACGATTCAATTATTCTGTAGCTGAATCTTCATTTGATACGTGGTTGGATGGATATGTGCCAGGTGCTCCAGCTCGTAAAGTTTCTATATATACGGAAGGTTGTTTATTGGCTTTTGTAACGGATGTAATGATTTTAGAGGCAACAGAAAGTAAATTCGGTTTGGACACTGTTATGCAGCGTTTGTATTTTGATTACTACTTAAAAGGAAAAGGGGTTTCAGAAGCAGATTATAAATTTGTTTTAGAAAAAGTTTCAGGAATTTCATTTGATGCATTTTTCGAAGATTTTGTTCACGGTAATCGTCCCTATGAATCAATATTAACGGATGCTTTTGACTTTATCGGTTTAGAATTACATCACAAACCTTCTCAATTTTATTCACATGGTAGATTAGGTTTTAAAACAATTCCACAAGGTCAAAACTTCATCATTAAAGTAATTTATCCAGGAAGTCCAGCCAATTTAGGAGGTTTGATGTTGGAAGATGAAATCATAGCTGTTAACGGATATGCTTGTTTAGGTGAACTGGATAAATGGTTGAAATATTTCGATAACGATTTAAAACACATCACCGTTTTAAGAGCAGGTAGAATCATTCAAATGACATTACCAGAAGTAGATCGAAATTTCTACATGGAATACGAAGTGAAACCGTTACCGAAAATGAATACTCCACAAATCAAAGCATTTGATGCTTGGAGGAAGTAAAAGGGGAACTAAGTAACTCAAAGTAACTTAAATATATCACCCTTTCAGGGCTATTGTAGTAGACGTCTTTTTCATAGGGCTTTGCCCTATGTTTGGAGATAAAGCCCTTTCAGGGCTATGATATAAATCTAAGTTTTAAATGTAATACTAAATTCCTAAAAGGTGTAAGTATATCAACTGTTTTAAATGCAGAAAGGATTATTCAAATGATTGTAGCAGAATTAGATTTTAATTTAGAACTGTACAACAAAATCCCTGAAAGGGATAAATATATCAACGATGGGTGAAGCCCATCGCAAATTACCAAAACAATTCTCAGCCCTGAAAGGGCGACATACTTAATTAGTTAGTCTCACAAAAAAAAAAGCATCAAAATTTCACTTTTGATGCTTTTTTTAAAGATTATATTTTGAAAATTATTTCTTCAATTCATTCACAACATTTCGAACAGAACCATGAATTTTCAATAAGGCCTCAGCTTCTTCGTAACTGATATTCACTTCTTCCAAAATCATTTTAACGCCTCTATCGATTAACTTGTTATTACTTAATTGCATATCAACCATTCGATTTCCTTTAACGTGACCTAATTTGATCATCAAAGAAGTTGAAATCATATTTAAAACCAACTTTTGAGCCGTTCCTGATTTCATTCGAGTACTTCCAGTAACAAATTCAGGACCTACTTCTGGGGTGATTGGGAAATCAGCTAATTTAGAAAGCGGACTTCCTGGATTACAAGAAATACCAGCAGTTAAAACCCCATTTTCTTTGGCAATTTTTAAAGCTCCTAAAACATACGGCGTACTACCAGAAGCTGCAATTCCTACAACTGTATCTGTTGCGTTGATGTTATACTCTAATAAATCTTTCCAACCTTGATTCATATCATCTTCAGCAAATTCGACTGCTTTACGAATCGCAGTATCACCACCTGCAATAATTCCAACTACAACACCGTGAGCTACACCAAATGTCGGTGGACATTCGCTTGCATCAACAATACCTAATCGTCCACTTGTACCTGCACCAATGTAGAATAAACGTCCGCCTTGCTTCATTCTTAAAAAACAAACTTTAATGAAAGCTTCGATAGCTGGAATCTCTTTTTCAATAGCTAATGGAACAGATTTATCTTCCTTGTTCATATTAGATAACAAGTCAAATGTTGACATTGTATCTAACGATTGGTAATTCGAAGACGATTCAGTAATTTTTTTCATTGTGAAGATTATTTTAAATATGCGTGAGAGTTTTCAGCTGAAAGTGTCACTTCAACTCGCTCTTTTAAAGTAGTAGATAAACTAATTCCAACGAAATCAGCTTTGATTGGATATCTTCTGTGTTGACGGTCAACAAGTGCTACCGTTTTAATCGCTTTAGTTGCTTGTTCAAGTAATTTAACCAACGCATATTGCATTGTTTTACCTGAATTAATTACATCGTCAACCAATAAAATATACCCATTTTTCATCGTTGATTGTTCAATCGAAAGTTCAATCGGATGAGCCCAAGGTTCTTTTTTATCAACCACCATTTCAAAAACGTGAATCGTTTGATTAGAGTGCTCTGAAATGATTTGTTTTATTTTTTCAGCTAACTGAATTCCATTTCCACTTATTCCTCCAATAAACAAAGTGTCGTTTTCAAAAGTGTTTTCGATTATCTGATGCGCTAATCGTGTTATTTTTTGGTCAATTTCAAGCTGACTAAGAATTATTTGCATGATGTCAGAGTTTTAAAATGTGTTTGAAATGATAGTTAATGTTTTTCGCAATTGAACACAAAAGCAGGAGGGAAGTTCAATACGGTGTATCCAATAGAAACTTTATCAAATATGGATCTGAAAAATTCTTTATTGGAACGGGAATATTGAAATTGAATGTATTTCCCAAATGTTTTTAAAGCTTTATGTGAATTCTGTACGATGGTTTCTTTTAGTTCTTGAGGGAAATTTGAAAGCGGTAAAGAAGAAATAATCACATCTGCCTTGTAAAGACTGTGTTTAATCAAATATTCTTCAATTTTTTCAGCACTATCGTTGATTAAAATAACACGGTCATCTTTAATTGTTTTTCTTAAATTTCGAATAAATGTTTTGTTCAATTCAAACACCAAAAGTTTTGAATCTTCGCCCATTTTTTCAATAATTTTTTCAGTAAAGACTCCAGTTCCGGGACCAAGTTCAACAATTATTTTATCCGTATTAAAATCGATATGATTCAACATTTTCTTCGCAAGAAAACGAGAACTTGGACGAACAGAACCAACCATTTGTTTATCCTCCCAAAATTGTTTAATAAATGATCTCTTTCTAGCCATTTTTAAGCTTCTTCTTTAATTGCGAAATTTCCGTTATTGATTACAGCTTTTACTTCGCCAATTAATTCCTGGTTAATAAAAGGTGAATTGTATGTAGCAGAAATTACGTTTTCTTTTTCGAATATCCATTTTTGAGTAGGATCAAATACCGTAATATCTGCTTTAGTACCTACTTCAATCGGTTGTGTGTTAATTTCTAAAATATTTCTTGCATTGATTGAAATTGCATTCACAATCGCTTTTAAATCAGCTTCTTTTGAAAGATTGAGTGATCCGAAAACAGATTGAAGTGCAATGTTACCAAATGAAGCATTATCAAATTCAACATCTTTTTCTTCTTTATCGTGTGGACGGTGATCAGAAACAATCGTGTCAATCGTTCCATCTTTTAAACCTTCCCAAAGAGCGATTCTATCCGATTCTCTTCTCAAAGGCGGCATCAATTTGAAATTAGAGTCAAATCCTAAAACTGCCGTTTCATTAAATACTAAATGAGAAGCGTGTGTATCAGCTGTAACTTTCAATCCTTTTTTCTTTGCTTCACGAATTAAGCTTACACTTTCAGCACAAGAAACACCAGTCAAATGAAGTGATCCCTCTGTATATTCTAAAAGGCGAATATTTCTTTCGGTTTGAATAATTTCAGCAATTGTTGGATCGGCTTTTAAACCTGTTTTAGTTGAAGCTTCACCTTCGTTTACCATTCCGGCACCAGCCATTGAAGCATCTCTTGAAAAAGCAATGATTTTACCTCCGAAATTTTTAGCGTACAATAAAGCTCGGTACATAATTCCTGAGTTCACTGGTTCTAAATCATCCGTAAATAAACGAACACCTGATTGATACATATCGTACATTTCAGAAAGGTTTTTACCTTCCATTTTTTCTGTGATAGCACCAAGTGGATGCAGAGTAGTGACTTCATTTTCAGCTTTTCTTAAAGCATAATGAACTTGTGTTTTCCCATCTACAACAGGATGCGTACTAGGAAGCATCGCAACATGTGTATAACCACCGTAAGACGCTGCTAATAAACCTGATTCAATTGTTTCTTTGTGTTCTTCTCCTGGATCACAAAAATTTGCTTTTAAATCAACCCAGCCCTGTGAAACATGGATATTTCCACCTTCGATAACTTTATCGCTTTCAACAGAAATGGAAGTTTCAATTTTAGAAATTATACCATCTTCGATTAGTATATCCATTTTTTTACCATCAAAAGAAGATTGAGGGTCTAAAATTTGAGCTTGTTTGATTAATATTTTCATTCTTATCGTGTATTATTCTTTTCAATTATTTTTTCCAAAATTTCAATAAAGCTATTTCTGTTAAAATAAACAGTAAAGCTAAAATTAAAAATAGTCTCCAGTATTCGTAAGGTTTTTCAATGTCGATATGCGTTAAACTTTGTCCTTCATTGACTTCAGAAAGTTTAACATGTTCAATCCCTTGATTTTCTAAAAGGGATGTAATTTCAGATGGAGTATAGGCGTTGATGTCCGATTCAGTTCTGTTGTAATTTAACGAAACAATACCGATTTTTTGATCATCGATTAAGTCATATGTTCCTGCTACTAAGTTCTCGATTGCTTCCATTCCATTTAAAGAAATATATGTCGCTTCTCCTTTTTGAGAAGTGCTTGGAATAAAATCGATTTTATCGTTTTTCAATCGAATAGGGGATTCACTTTTTGATTTTGAATAAACTGGAAAATTAGATTCTTCACCAATAATCAATGAGATAGGCGTTTTTCGTTTGCTCAATTCAGCTGTCCTTAAAAGTAACGTACTGAAAAGGGCATTAGAAGTAAAACTGCCATAGCTAGGTAAAAGAGAACTTGTAAATAAAAACACATTGTAAGTCCCAGTTGATCTTAAATACAAAGGTTTTCCATTTTGAAAGTTGATTAATCCAACAGCTTGAGTTTTAAAATTCGAAGTTGAGTTATAGGCTTTGGCTACACTTGGAAGATTTAAATTTTCTGGTTTCTTTTCGAAAACAGATGCAAAAAAACGATCATCGAAATTAATGGTTTTGATTTTTAAACCTTCCGCAATCTCTTTTCCTAATCGAGGCATATTTAGTTCAGAAAGGAGTGTGTTCCACCCGTTGAATTCAATATTCTCTCCAGGAAATAATGCAATTGAACCTCCATTTTTAGCGTATTCCACTAATTCATCAGAAAGTCCTGAAGTGATTTCTTTAGCACCGTTTAAAACGACTAAATCTTTGTTTCTTAAATAATCAGTCGTAAAACTTGTTTGATCAATTTGTTCCGTTTGATAGAAATTATCAAGTTGATAAACAAGTGAAATATTGTTGACCGCATTTTCACCATTAATCAAAAGCAGGTTTGATTTTTTAGCAACAGTATAACTGAAATAATATTCATCGTCCGAGAAAAATTGTTTATCGTTTATACTGACAACCCCTTTTTTGAATCCTTCTTTTGCTTCTGTATAATTGACAGTAGTTGTCGTTTGATCGTTTGCTTTCACATCTTCAAAAACATCTCGTTTCGTTGAAGAAATATCTAAATGTAATTCAAGATTTGTTAAATCATTTTTACCACTATTTTTAATGCGAATGTTTAATTCATTATTTTCTCCAATTTTTTGAATAGGGGAAGTGAACCAAACAGAATCAATGAAAACATTGGATGCATCTTGTGGTGTTAATTTTACAGGATAATAATATGATGTATTATCTGCTTTCAATTTAGAGAAGTCGGTTGTGTTTTTTTGAAAGTCAGACAAAATGATAAATTGTTGTACGCCAATCTTTTGATTTGTTTCTTGTTCGTGTTTGATGGTGTTTTTTTGCCATTCAATAACGTCTGCAATATTTCTTGTAATTGGATTTAACTCGATTTTATCTAAACGTTCTAGCGCATCAACTTTAGTAATAAGATGTTGCTCAATGCCGCTCATTTCATTAGTTACTAATAGGAAACGCGTTTCTAAGCTGGCTTTATTAATGATTTTTCGAGCCATTTCTCTAGCTTCTGAAATCAATTCACCTTCAGTACCTTTCATCGCCATTGAAAATGAATTATCAATGTAAATTGAAATAACCGGTTTTCCTCCTTTTGTATTTGAATTACTTGCTGGAATATACGGTTGAGCAAAAGCAATTACAAAAAACGAAAAAGCTAAAATTCGTGCAATTAAGACTAAAAGATGTTTTAATTTTTGAGTGGATCTTGTTTGTTGATCAACGAATTGAATGAAGCGTAGACTAGAAAAATAAAGGGTTTTATACTTTCTAAAGTTGAATAAATGAATGATAATTGGTATTATCAAAACACCAAAGGCCCAAAGAAACTCAGGATACACAAACTTCATGATTCAAATATAATCAAAATAGCTTAAAATTGAATCGAAAATCTAGAACTTAAGTCAACTTTTTAATAATGTCTTGATGTTCAAGAAAATCAATGATTAACTGCTCTTCTGTAAACAATTCAAAGTCTTTAAAATCAAAACCTGGTGAAACAACACAAGAGACTAAAGAATAACTGTTTTTGTTTAAAACCGTTGAACCGAAAATAGTGTCTTTTGGCACAAGGAAATAGGGCAGTTCGTTCTCTAAAACATTCGGTCCGACTAAAGTTTGAATATGATTTCCGTTTTCAAGTGTGTGGACAATCAATGGACTACCAGCATGGTAAAACCACAACTCATCACTTTTAATTCGGTGAAATCTAGAAACATTCTCGGATGCTAATAAAAAGTAAATAGATGTCATTAGTTGACGATCTCTTCCAGGTATGGTAATTTCTGATCGATAAGTTTCGGAGTAAAAACCACCTTCAGGGTGAGGTTGAAGCTTTAATTTATTGATGATTGAAGCAATATCCATTTTGTTATCTTAATCAATTAAACTTTTAATCGGTTGGTCTCCTTTTTTACGAATTAAAGGAAAAAAATATTTTACATCTAAGGTTAAATAGTTACCGTCTATGTTACCCACAAGTTGAGTGTTGTTTGTTTGCTTTAAAACTGTATGTATAGATTCGAAAACAATAATTGGTCTTATCGGTACGCAAATTGAACCTCCGAAATAAAAGAAACCTCTGGATGCTGTTCTGTATTCAAAACCAAGATTTGCATTTAGGTTTGCTCCAATTTTTGAACTGTAAAAACCATAGTTTACAAATTGATGTGAACCTCCAGTGACAGTTATTTTTTTTATATCTGTAGGACTAAATCGAGCAGCGACTCCCATTGAAGCATTCATGAAGATAGATTTGCTTAATTGAATGTAAACCAATCCATTAATAGGCAATTCGTAATTTATAAAAGATGTGTTGTCTGAAGCTGAAACAGCGGTATCAGAAAGCGACATTTCATAAGTGAAATTACGTTGTGTAAAATTTAAACCAGATTCAAAAGCGATTAATTTTGTAATACCTTTTCGTATAGTACCTCCAAAGGAATAACCTAAAGTTTGATGCAGTTTAAAGTTGTAATTTTCACCACTCATTTCTAGAATTTTACTTCCACCAAAATTAGAAGGTATGACAGGTCTTACCTGAACACCAAAATAAGTAGGGAATTGTTCACGTTGAGCAAACAGACCAATATTAGTCAGTAAAAAAAATAATATGATGTTTCCTTTTTTCATTTTCATTAATAACGTAAAGAAACATAAAATATTTCTTTAACTGATAGACTGAATTTTAATGCGTAAGAATTATTGAGTAATCCATTCAGTTGTGTATTCTAACGGTTTACGATGAGCTTTTGGCCAATCAATTGCTGGGTAACCAATGTAAAACAAACCTAAACACTTATCTTTTTCGTTGATGTTTAAAAATTCGTTCATTTTTTGATCGTAAATCAATTTAGGGGTAGCCCAAAAACCGCCTAAACCATAAGCTGTGCAAGACAAATGAAGATTTTGAACAGCACAAGCTACTGCTTCTATTTCCTCTAGTTCTAAAATCTTCTCTTCTTTTTGTCGCTCCATAACAATCGCAATGACAACAGACGATTTTTGAGGACGAGTGATCATTTTAGCTAATTTCTGATCATTTTGCTCTTCTGTTGGAGTTAGTTCAAGATATGTTTTCCCTAAGAAGTCACTTAATTTTTGTAAACCATCCTCCATAAACACTTTGAATCTCCAAGGCTGAGTATTGCCATGAGTAGGAGCCCACTGTGCATTATTCAATAATAATTCAACTTGTTCTTTGTGTACCTTTCTAGCACTGAATTGTTCAGGATAGATCGTTCTTCTATTACGAATTAAATCGTTTATTTCAGATAAATTATAACGCATACTAATGTTTATGTTAAAAAAGCGAACCTTTTTTATGAAGTTGTAAAAATAACAATTATATCATTTGTGATATGTCAATTAAACACTTTAAAATCCTAAATTTGTGGAAATAAATAAACATAAAATGAATAAAATTGGAATTATCGGTTGTGGAAACCTTGGTTTATCTCTTTTGAATGGAATGAGAGAAAGAAATCCACAAACTGTTTTGTACGGTTCTAAACGTAACATCAGTTCTTTAAAAGAATTTGAAAGCGAAAACACTTTCTTTACAACAAGTAATACGGAGGTGATTAAAGAGTGTGAAATCATTATTATCGCACTAAAACCCTACAATGTAATTCCCTTTTTGACTGAAAATGCATCCTTATTTGATGCTAAAAAACATACAATTGTTTCAGTTGCTACCGGCATCACGATTGATGAAATGCAAAGTTGTTTTTCAGAAACGTTTGATATTTTTAGAGCAATGCCTAATACAGCATCTTCTGTAAATGAATCAATTACGGCAATATCTTCTAATTCAGATGCGTTAAATCGTAAAGATATTGTTTTAGAAGTATTCAATAGTGTAGGGGAGACTTTGATGATCGAAGAGACTTTAATGGAGTCGGCTACAATTTTAGGGGCTTGTGGAATTGCTTATGTTCTACGTTTTATGCGTGCAATGATTCAAGGTGGTATTGAAGTAGGATTTGATGCGAAAACTGCTTCGAAAATTGTTAGTCAAACGGTGAAAGGTGCTGCAGAATTAATTATTCGTAATGGTAGTCACCCAGAACAAGAGATTGATAAAGTGACAACTCCTAAAGGTTGTACTATTGTGGGACTTAATGAAATGGAACACAGTGGATTTAGTTCAGCTTTGATAAAGGGAATTGTAACTTCTTATCAAAAAATTGAAAAATAATTTCAAAAATAGTTGCAGATTCAAATTAAAGCATTAATTTTGTCTAATACAATTCATAGTTGTAAGTTAGGTTTTATAGTTTTAGCAGAATTAACAAAAAGAGGAACATGTTTTTAAGAATATGTTCCTCTTTTTGCTTTTAGGCAATTCTCATTCAATATAAGGTTTTGATAAACCAATCCTAGCCGATATATAAATTGGATTCATCGAACAAAATAAAGTATTTATATTTGAACATATAACTTTCATAGTTGTTTTAGTTTTAGCGAACTTTATAAAAGAGGAACAATATTTTAACGATTTTGTTCCTCTTTTGTGTTTTTAGGAAATTGCTATTTTAGAATTAAAGTTTAATTTTGTTCTGTAAACATAAATTAGATTGATAATGAATTCTTTAAAAGCAATACTACCACTTTTCTTATTCGTTTTATTTACCTCTTATTTTGTTAAAGGACAAACACAAAACAGTGCTTATACTGCCGTTGGTAAAGGTGTCGCAACTACATTTTTAACTGATTATCAATGTTTAGGGATAAATGCTTCTGCTTTAGGATGGGGAACTGGATATGACGGCAAGAAAAGAACACTTGGATCAAGTGAATTTGCTTTTGGGATGTATTCTGAAGCTTTGGATTCTAAAAAGTTGAATAATTTATATAGCTCTTTAAAAGATAAAGTATTACATAAAAATAATTCATTTGATTTAAATACACAGAAACAAGCGATTGCTAATTATGCTGAAGCAGGGGTATCTATTTTTTTTGATTACAATTGGGCTGGATTTGCCTACCAAGGAAAACGATTTGGTGGAATAGCTTTTAATATACGTGAAAACTATCAATACTATTCGAAATTTAATCAACAAACAACTGACTTGATTTTTCGCGGAAGTGCTTCTTCTTATTTTGACTCGTTAACGATTGTTGCTGGTTTAGATACTTCTCGTATTCTAAATCGTGCGAATATTTCTCCAGACACACTGAAAAATGCTGTTCTTGGAACTTTAAGTATTCCTTTGAATTTAAGTAAATTAACAAATGGTTCAGAAGTAAAAATGGTTTGGAATCGTTCATACAATTTAGGATACGGCAGAAAATTATTTTCTATTGATTCTATTATTTCAATTTATGGTGGAATTGGTGGACGTTTTATTCAATCGATGGCGATGTTCAATATGATTTCTGATGAAAAAGGAATCAGAATGTATTCTGCAGTAGCTCCAAATAATTCAATTGATTACGGTGCTGTAGCTCAATCTAATCCGTCTAATTTTTCAGAGGCTAAAGGTTTTTTACCGAAGGCAATGGGTTCTGGATATGGAGTAGACTTATCAGCTAGTGTGTTACTTTTTTCGAAATTAAAAATTGCAATAGCAGTGAACAATATTGGTCACGTAACTTACAATCGTAATGTATACCAAGTAAAGGACACGTTAATGGGTAGTCTTTCTGTTTCTGGTTTATCTTCTATGGATGTTACACAATCGATTAATCAATTAATTTCTACTGGAGGTTTATTGAAATTAGTAGGACAAGAAAAATATGTTTTAAAAAATGCATCTGATTTTAGATTTGGAGCTAGTTTTCAACCTTGGAAGTTCTTGAATTTTGGTATTGACATTGTTGCTCCATTTAACAAAGAAAATCCTGCGAGTATTCAAAATCCTGTTTTTTCTTTTGGAGGAGAATTTAGACCGTTTAAATGGATATCGTTAAATGCAGGTTATTATGCCGGAGGTATTTATCAAGAAAATATTCCCCTTGGAATCACATTTATAAAAGGAGATGGGGCATATGAATTCGGAATCGCCTCAAGAGATGCTTACACATTCTTTACGAAAAATAAACACGGGATTTCAACAGCATTTGGGTTTGCTCGTTTTAGATTTTAATTTTTTGACTTAACCACAGAGTACTCAGAGTTTTTCACGGTGTAACACGGAGTTTTAATCAATAATTGTCCATTTTCCATTATCCATTTTCAATTGACAATTATCAAAGAATTAAAAGTCCTTGGTCTCTTAATTGGGCTACTGTGAAGCTTTTCCAAAAGATGTCAAAGTCGCCTAAATTGTTTTCTAAGTAACTGTTTTTAAAGGCTTCAAACGTTAATACTTTTTTGGATTGAATGTTCATTAATTCTAAAACTTCAAGTATCCATTTCCCAAGATTTTCTTTTATGTTGATTTCTACATCTTCTTTCTTGGTGTAAAATTGCAATGAAACCATCGCTTGTTGTTTGCCTTTTTTGTTTTTGATATAGTATCGTGGAATTGGTTGATTGCCTAACCAAACGATTTTAGAACTTGGTTTAACCTCTCGTTCTTCATCTATTTCTAAACATCGTTCTATGAAATTTTTAGGAATGATGGTTCTTGGAATTTTAAAATCAAACCATTTTTGAAGTGGTAATTCGAAACCAATTCCATGCATATAATTAAACAACGATTTTTTTAATCCTTCGCTAAAAGCAGAATGATCACAACCTGTTGGATCTGAATGATACAGATCGTTATTCGCAAAAGTTCCTTCTTCAGGAATTGTATTAATAACTCCGTACTTTTCAGGATTTAAACCTACTGGACTGTGAGCTGTCATTGCAAATTGATGCCAGAATCCTGATTGTACCGCACCGATTTCTAATAATTGGCGAACAACTTCTAACGAATCGATTGTTTCTTGTTCGGTTTGAGTTGGAAATCCATACATTAAATAAGCATGAACCATTATACCCGCTTGTGTGAAATTATCGGCTACTTTCGCTACTTGGGCTACAGTAACTCCTTTTTCAATTAAACGAAGTAATCGATCTGAAGCAACTTCTAGTCCCCCTGAAATAGCGATACAACCTGAAGCTGCAAGTAGTTTGCATAAATCGTAAGTAAAACTTTTCTCAAAACGAATGTTGGTCCACCAAACTACCGTTAATTCTCTTCTTATAATTTCAAGCGCGACTTCACGCATCAAAGCGGGAGGTGCTGCTTCATCTACAAAATGAAAACCATTGTTTCCCGTTTGATAAATTAATTCTTCAATTCGATCGACTAAAATTTGAGCTGTTGCCGCTTCATACGTTTTGATATAATCCAATGAAATATCGCAGAATGTACATTTTCCCCAATAGCAACCGTGCGCTAAGGTTAGTTTGTTCCATCTTCCATCGCTCCATAAACGGTGCATTGGATTTGCAATTTCGATTACCGATAAGTATTTTTTTAACGGTAAATTGGTGTAATCAGGTGTTCCAACGTCTTTTTGTTTAAAGTCGGGCGTTGTAGAATTGTTGATATAGGTAACTTGTTCATTTACAAGTGTAAAAGCGCGCTTTAAATCTTCTACCGGACGCAATCCTTCTAGGTGTTCAATCAGATTTAAAATAGGTGCTTCTCCATCATCTAAGGTGATAAAATCAAAGAAATTGAATACACGTCTATCTTTTAAAGATCGAAGTTCAGTGTTTGCATAACCACCTCCAAGAGTGACTTTAATTTCTGGATGATTTGCTTTGATCCATTGCCCGCATTTGAATGCACTGTATAAATTCCCAGGGAAAGGCACTGAAATAGCAACCAAAGTAGGTTTTTCTTTTTCTATTTTCTCTTTTAAAAGCGATAGTAAAATGGTGTCGATGTAGGTATTTTCTTTGTTTAGAGCTGAATTTAATTCATCAAAAGTAGAAGCAGATCGGCCTAATCTTTCAGCGTAACGACTAAATCCAAAATGTGGGTCAACTGCTTCAATAATAATATCTGAAATATCTTCCAGGTAAAGTGTAGAGAAATGTCGGGCTTTATCTCGAATCCCCATTGTTCCAAAAGCCCATTCTAGATCTTCTAATTGCTCAAAACGAGATGCTTCGGGTAAATAGTTGCGTTCGCAAATTAAATGCGCTAAGGTTGGATTGGTATCATGTAAAAAGGAAATGACAGCATCAATCGTTTTAATGTACTCATTTTTAAGGAAGAGTATTCGTTTTGAATTTGCTGAAAGTTCAATTTTTGATTGTTCTATTGTGTCAAAAAGTTGAATCAAACCTTCCTTTGAAAACAGATCTAAAATTACCTCAATTCCTAAATCAGTTTGATAAGAAGAAATATTTTTAGAATTCAAAAAACCTTTCAAATATGCCGTTGCAGGATAAGGCGTATTCAATTGGGTAAAAGGAGGAGTGATAAAAAAAACTTTTTGTTTCAAGGTATTTCTAATTTGTAGTCAAATATCGAGATTATTACTCAATTATTGTGCTGGATCTTATTTCTTTTTGGAAATTAATTCCAAGGCAAATTTTAATTGCACATCATTTTTAGAATCCCAAAACATATCCGGTTTCACTAAATAATCTGGAGCAACACCACCTTTCGTTTCTTGAATTTTCACATTGTTATCAAAGCGGATAGGGTTGACTCTTAATTTTAATTTGGAATTTGGTAATTTAAGAATCAATCCACCTGAGCTACATCTTAAGTAAGAACCACCTGTTTCTTCACCAATCGTTATAGCATCCGAATGTTCTTTTAATGTTGAAGTCAAATTGGAAGCTGCTGAAAAAGTCATTCCGTTAGTCAAAATGTAAAGCTGACCTTTGAATCTATTTTTTCTAGGCTTTGTTTTAAATTCGAATGGTTTTTTATGAAATTTTGATGCGATTCGAACCGTTAAAACAGCTAATCTTTGGCTATTAAAAGGATTGCAATAGTGTCGATTTAAACGAGTTTTTCCTTTATATTGAAGTGATTCGTAAACATAACTTGAATCTGTAAAAAATCCAGCGATATAATCTTGAGAGAGGCCGCCACCGTTACTTCTAAGATCTAAAATTAAGTTTTGAATACTGTCTTGATTTAACTTTTTAAAGATTTTGTTCAGTTTGTATTTGTATCTAAAATCGTTTGTTAGAGGATAAGGCAGAGTTAATATTCCTGTATGAGTTAAAGAGTCTATTTTAAAACTCGTTTTGATGGCTCTTCTTTTAAATAATTTAACTGATTTCTTTTTCTTTTTTGACGTTTTAGAAGGAATATCTTTCGGAATAATTCCTGGTATTTTAGATGAAAGCGTGTCTTTTGAAGAAGATATATAACGAATTGAAAAGGTGTCGGTTTGATGAACGAATATGTAATAATCCAAAGCAAACTGACTCTTAATTCGTTCATTTACATGAGTTTGATTGATCCCGTCTTTAGTGATGTAATGACTTATTTTATGTATTATCGTTGGGATTGATTCATTGTTAATAGTAACAATCTCTGAATATTTAGGAATTTTATTCTTCACAGTGTCAATTAAATAATCACCAACCAACAACTTTCCATTTGTTAAATGACATCCAAAAGGCAAACGAGATTTATTTTTCATAAATTCTTTTAAAGCTTCTGGACTAAAAAGCATTGTGTGACCGCAACGAATCGAAGCAACAAATTTGAGATATAAACGGTATTGTTCTAATGTTGTTTTGGGAGAATTAGATAATTCTATCTTGAGAGAGTCTATTCGATCATTTATTTCTTTTTCAGTATTATAAAAATAAATTCCCGCTGAATTTAAAAGAATTGCTTCTTTGAAAATCTCAAAATCTTCTAGTTGATTTTTAATTAATTTATCCGAATGTTCATTTTGAGAAAACCCAAAGAAGGTAACAAAAAATAAAGAGAGAAAAATTAATTTATTCATTGAAACAGAATTGTAAAACAAAAATAGGGACTAAAAGGCTGCTCTTAAAATTTCTAATGTTTTTTTTAACAAATGAATAACTTTAAAATTAGATTATTCGAATTTGATCAAATACTTTTCGATATCCTCTAAAGGATATTCAAGCAAAGTCCCAAAAGATTTCATACATGTTTTACTGTAGCCAAAATCATAATGAAAGTCGATTGATTTTTCAGATAAAGAAATTCCTAAATTTTCAAAGGTGATAGGCGAGAATGTAATTTCGTTTAAACACTGCGCATGATCCTTTTTTGTTGCATTGAATGAATATTCTAATTGTGCGTTAATTTGACCTAATAATTCAGCTTTTGACTCATTAAATAACTCCTCGTTTTTAATCTTTTCAAAAAAATTCTTTCTTTTAATGAATAACTCAAAACTTTGGTGGTTTTTCCCTCCGAAGTCTAGTTCACTTTTAGAAATAGTTCGAATAAAATTTGATTCGCACGTTTTAGTTTTGACAGGGTTTAGTGAGTTAGGATTTATTTTTTCATCTTGTAAACAATTCGTTTTAAATTGAATAGAGGTTAATTTATGGTTTAATTCTGTTAAACTGTCTATCGTTTTTTTAGCTGAATTCAATGCGATTTCAAGTGCTTTGTTTTCTGCTTCGAGTTGTGTTTTTTTCTTATTTAACTCTAATAAATTACTCTTTAATTGATTGTTTGAGTCAAGTAAAGCGCTGTTTTCTGATTTGCATAGATCTAAGCTTTTAACTGTGACTTCACGAAAAGCTTTATTGATTTTCAACGAATCATCTTTTAATCGATTGACTTTAGAAAGACTATCTATTTGAAAGGATTGATGTGCAATCATTTCCTTTTTAGATTGTGAGAAACAAGCGAAATTCAGTAATAAGAAATAAATAAAAAGCGATTTTTTAAATAGTAATATGTTATGCATTTTCTTCGGTCTTAAATTGATTTAATTTTGAAATAAGTTCTTCAACTTCAGGATGTTTCCTCCAAGCACTTCGATCAATATTTAAAGTACAAATTGTGTCATGGGTGTTGTAAAAAGTAAATACTCGTTGATTACCATACAAACGATCCGACTTTGATTCAACCTGAATTTTTAAATCGTCGTAATTCAGAATTTCTTGTTTTACCTTTCCGTTGTATATATTCAATAAATCCAACGTCAACATTTTTTGCTCGTCACTAAAAAGAAAATTGATTACAAATTTATTTTTGAATTTAGTTATTACACGTTGTGTATAAACGAAGAAAGATAGAGCAACACAAAACCAACTGATTACATGGTATTTATCTAAAAACAGTAGAGTTGGAGGGTATTTATCACCCGTCCAAACCAAACAAGGATAGGTGTATATGATCAATATACCTAACATCCAACCGATTGAAAAGACTACTGAATACTTCATTGAAAGTATAAAATATCCCTCTGTCAATTCGTGATTGCGTTCTTGAATATGAAAATTCATATAGCTTTGGTTTAATAGTTTAATTTGAAATTACTGATAAATAGTGAATTTTCAAATAGTTATTAAAATAGTTTTCAAACGTAACCCTTTGATAAAGTTGAGTTTTGGTTTGATTTTACTTTTTGGAATACTTATTATCTTTCCATTTATTGGTCAAGTTCTGACTATCGTTTGTTAACTCAACAAGTCGTTTTATTTGTGTTTTTTCTTGCTTGGCTGACATGACCCAATGTTTCGAAGTTTTTTGATACGATGGTGTAAGTTGATTAAAATAATCCCAAGCAATCGGTTGTTCTTTGAATAAATTTTCAAAGGATTCAGGGAAATCAGTTTCTTCGTTTTCGTATGCATATATCTCAGATTTATGCGATTTTCGTTTGGAGTATATCTGTAAACCAGCATCTTGCATCAACCCTTTTTGGACTAGATTCTCTACTTTTTGAATGTTAATTGTACTCCAAATACTATCTGTTCTTCTTTTGGTAAAACGAATTTGATAACTTTTCTCATCGATTGATTTACGAATCCCGTCAATCCAACCAAAACAGATGGCTTGATCAACAGATTCAGACCACGACATACTTGGTAAACCTGAATTCACTTTGTAAAAGCCAACTATTAATTCAGATTCTTTTTCGTGATTTATTGTTAACCATTCCCTGAATTTCTCTTGATTTTCGAAAAATGTTATCATTGTTAAGAGTTATTTTATAGCTATAAATCCTGTTGAGCAACCATAAAAATAGGACTTATATTCAACCTCAAATCCTGCTTTTTTGAAAAGTTGACAAGCTTCTTTTGAATTATCAAAACTTTGAGTGTATTTCCATAACATTCGGTATTCAACCGGATTTCCAAGTAAAATACGGCCTAAAATAGGAATTACTTTTCCTAAATAAAAAGCATATAAAAATTGCAAGAATTTATTTTTTGGTTTTGATACTTCAATAAATGAAATTTGACCTCCGGGTTTTAAAATTCGTTTAAGTTGATATGCTAACTGAAGTATCTGCTCATTGTTAAATGTTTTTAATCCAAATGCACAAGTTATATAATTATAATGATTATCAGGTAATTGATTGTTTAATATGTCTTGGTTTAAAATAGAAATCTCAGAATTAAACTTTTTTTTGTTTTTTGAATTAGCATAGGTTAGCATTCCCTCCGAAAAGTCTAAAGCTGTTAATTTTGAATTAGGAAATTTGTTTTTTATTGAAGGCCACATTTCTCCCATTCCAGTCAAAATATCTATAATTTCAACTTTGTTTTCAGATTTTGAAAATGAATTAATTAACTGCTTTCTCCAACGAATTGAAAATCCAAATGAAGTAATGTAATTCATTCTTTCGTATGAATTACTCATTTTATTAAATAGATTCTTTACAAAATTAGGATTATAGATGTTTGATTCCATGTTGAATTTAATTGATGCTATAGGTTGAGTAATTTATGTGAACCATCACAATTAGGCTTTCTTTTAGAAAGTCCACAAGTACAGTCATTTATCCCAATCCCTTTTAATATTCGGTCCAAGTTTTTTTCAATACGAGCAACCCTTGTTTCAGCTTGTTTTGCTGAAGAGAAATGCAATAAATAGGCTTTTTGTCGACCAGGAGTTAAGGCCTCAAACGCTGATTTAACTGTTTGATTTTCATTTAAAACAGTTTGAAATTCTTCTGGCATAGCGAAATCTTCCGTTTTTTTTAACTCGATTTTAAGTCCTGCTTTTTCGACTTCAATTGCTTCAAAAATATAGGCTTTTAATGTGTTTTCTTGATCAATAATTTCTTTTAGACTTGTAAAACGGATTTGTCGTCCCGATTGAACATTTTCCGTTTGTTGAATTAGAATCCCATTAGAATCAGCCAATAAAGCCCCTTTCATAAATAATAAAGCACAATACTCTTTAAAAGCATGAATTAAAACAATATTACTTCCATTGAAAGTGTAACAGGGAACGCCCCATTTTAATTCTTCAATTAAATTACAATCAAGAACAATTGAACGAAGTTGAATTAATTCATCTTGCCATTTGTTTACATCACTGAAGTAACTATCAACTATTGGGTTCATTCTTATTGAAATTGTTTACGTTAAAAATAAGGAATTATTCTTTTGCTCCATTTTCTTTCGCTATTTCAATCCAATGCTCAACTAGTGATTTTAGATCAGCACCAATTGATTTCGAAAGGTATAAGGTGATGGCCATTATTTCAATGGAGGAATTTTTAATTTCTTCAAGCGAGCTTAATTTTTCGAAATCAGATTGCGCCTTTTCTTGAAGTAATTCATTGTGTTGCAAAGTAAATTGAATCGGGTCGTTAACTTCTTGAATAGGAGGAGATAGTAGAAGTGAATGCCATTCTTTATTGATTCTTTTCGCTAGTTGAATAGGAGTTTCTTCTCCCATCTTTCTCCATTCTTTTAAGGGTTCGGTTTCTCCTGATGCTGCTAAACCTGTATCTAAAAGTAGAGAAAAAGCGATGTCTGCCAAATTTTGCACAATTTCTAAATACTGATCTTGTGCGATTTCATATGACTCAGTTGCTTGACCTTTTAAATAATTATCAAGTGAAAGTTTTGGCAAATTAATCACTTCTGGACATCCATTCAAGCAAGGGAATTGTTCTCCTTGATGAATGTATTGAATTTCTTCATTTTGAATCTGTCGACCTATCGGAAATAATCGACAAGCTAATGGTCGACCAATGTGAACGCTACAGCCAAAATCCTCAATATATATATTACAAGCAGATTTACCACGATGATCCTGCTTTCCATTGAATTTTAATCGTATACCGCCATCTTCAGTGAATTCTTCTATAAATTGTTGAGTTGTAATCTTTTTTTCATTGGATAGTTGAATAATTTCCCATGGATTAAGAAAGACAGTATTTCCATGACAACACGTTCCTTTTCTAGAGCAGGTGAGGGGAAGTAAGTCTGTTTTGTTAAGGTATTTTGTTACCATTTTATTCAACCGTAATTTAATAGAAGGTGAAGATACTTATTTTAAATAGATTGATAAAACCTGTTTTAAAACAAAAAAAGCATGAGTATTTCTCATGCTTTGATTAGTTAAATGTTAATTTCAATTAGTTTATTGTGTGTAAATCAAATCCAGTTCGTCAACACGGGTAGGTGGTGGTATAGGATAGGTACTTTTCGTACCGTTTTTTTTTTGTTATTAATCTATTTACTTACGATTTTACCACTTTTAAAAAACGCAATCCATTTTTCTTTTAGTTCAACAGGAACTGTCGCTTGTTTAACTGCTCGGAAATTCGTGTAAAGGGCTGATTTTCCTTGTACAATATACCAAAGTTGTGATTCTGGAGTTTTGTCATTTTTAAAATTAGGACATTCAATTGTAAAAATAGACCAAGGATATTCTGCAGTTTCATCCTTTTCTATAAAGGTTAATTTCGCTTTTGGAGAATTCAATTTAGCTTGTTCAAACATCATATTCATTGCTTTGTCCATCGGAATATTTTTAGCTCCTTTGATAGACATCATACTTCCAAATTCAGTCCACTTTTCAAGAGATTCGTTTGAATGAATTAATTCAATCATTGCCATTTTCTCGTTTTCCTGATTACTTCCCACTTTCCAATTTTCACTTTCAGGCCAATCAAGCATTAAAGATTCTCCCTTTTGTTGTTCGTTTCCACAGAATTGTTTCAGATACTTATCTGCTTGTTTATCACCTACTTGTTTTGCTTGATTAAAATCTTCACATCCACCTTTTTTATTTCCAGTTTGTACTCTAATTTGTCCACGAAGTGTTAATACATTTGGAGTTGTAGGATCAAGCTCAATCGTTTTATCTAAATCGGGTAGGGCATCAATGTATTTTTCTTGACTTACAAATACCGTAGCACGACTATAATAAGCATCGGCAAATTTTGAATCCAGCTCGATTGTTTTATTGAAATCTGACATTGCCGACTTAAAATCTTTTAAAGCTAATTCGCAATTTCCTCTATTAAAATAAGCATCTTTATTTGTTTTATCTTCCTTGATTGACTTATCATAATCTTTAATAGCACCTTTAAAGTCTTGCTGTTTGTGCTTTAATATACCATTTTGAAAATGTTCTTGCGATGTTTGTCCAAAGCTTGTCAATGAACAGATAATTCCTACTAATGTGATTGTTTTTTTCATTGTTGTGTTAACGTTTTGTTTGTAATTGTAACATACATTTTCATTTTTGTCTGTCTCAATTCTCTTGTTCTATTTGTATTTTTTTTATTCTTTCTATTTCTTCATCAGGTACAACAACTGTTTTTGACCATCTGTCGTGCCACCCAACACTATACTTATCTGCAAAACAAGATAATGCTTCAAATGGTACAAGGCGGAGTAATGAACGTAATAATGTTTGTCTTAAATCAGGTTTTTCTGCATACTCGTTTATTACTCTACATTTGGTCAAGAATTTTCCAGGTGTTCTTTGCCAATTATATTCAAAAAAGAAATAGAATGCTGGATATAATAGAAGTTTAATTATCGGGATTATGATAATCGCCGTTAAACTTACTTCACTCGAGGTCTCAAGAGATAATTGCCACATGTAATCAAAAAAGTAATTCAATATTTGAAAACAAATTAAATCGATTATAAAATGTCCAAATCTAGGTCCTGATTTTATGGCTCTAATTATTAAATATCTTGTAAATTGTTCTTTTTCAGGAAGTCTATTACCAAATTCATCTTTGTAATATTTTGTTCTCCAAACAGTTTCAGTTAATTCAGTAATTTTTTTCATTTTGTTATTTAATTTATTGGTTATAGGTTTAGTATAATTAAGTTATTTTTTAAACAACAAATTTACAATAATTATCAAACTGTTTATTTTTAGTTTCAATGTAAGATGATCTGTTCATTAGGTCTTGTTCAGTCAACACTTGATTATTTTTTAACTTCTTTAATTTTTAAAATGGCATCTTTAAATATTACAGCGAATAGTAACAGAAAAACAGGAAATTTGGATTCTGTATTTATATTTAAAAAATACTTTGTTATAGTTATAAATAGAATTACTATGAAATAAAAAGTTACAGCAGCAAGAATAAAATCTGAACCTTTTAAATTTATTTCTGTAACTTCATTTTCATTGATTTGAACATCGATTTCATTGCTTTTAAATAAGTCTAATTTTGCATAAACTTTATGATTCCCTGGTTCAATTTCAAAATTTTGAATTTTACCATTTTGAACTTTACCTACTAATTTACCATCAATGTAGATTTTATAACTTCTTAAAATATTCAGTAATTCTCTTTTACTTGTAACTTTTAATATACTCATAAATAGCGATTTAAGTATTTGACTTATTTTCAATAATTTAATTAGGTATGTGACTTATATTTCCTTCTACTTTTCAGAAATACCAACATATTTTTTTAATTCAGTTTGATTTTCTGCTTGTTTAATTAAAAAATCCGCTACATCTGCTCTATTAATGCCACCAATATTAATTCCTTTGAATAAATTGTTTTCGGTACGGTATTTTTCTGTCAACTCTTTGTCTAATAATCTTCCTGGTCTCACAACTGTCCAATTCAAATCTGAATTAGTGATTATTTCTTCCATTTTAGTTTTATCAGCATAGACGTCTTTTAAAAGGTATTTTAAAAACATTTTCACAATCCAAGGAACATAATTTTTACTTTCTCCAGCTCCAAATCCTGTTACAAAAATAAATGGGACATCTATTTTTTTCTCATTGTTTATTTCTACTATTAATTTAGCGAAATCTGAAAAAAGGGTAGTAGTCTTCCTATTTTTACTTGTACCCAATGTTATAATAATAGCTTCTGCGTTTTGAATTGAAGTTAATACATCAGCTTTATTAGTTGCATCACCAAGTACCATATTGAACGTTTTTTTCTCTTCTAAATTAATTTCAGATCGAGAAAGTGTTGTTATGGTATGGTTTCTTTTCAATCCTCTTTTTACTGCTTCTAATCCAATTCCAGCGGATGCTCCTATGATTGTTATATTCATTGCTATCTTTATTCTTGAGCTTAGCGCTCATGTTTTGCTTTTGTTTAATACAATAAGTTTTTTTTTGAAGCATTTTTCCAACCGGCTCTTGACTTAACGTTGGTAAAACAAATTTTCAGGTCTGCTCTCGATGCGACATTTTCAAAATATATACTTTTATCAGCTCTTGATTTAACACTTTCAAAAAACCATATACCTTCATTTCCAGTTGCTCTTGATGCAACACTTTCTTTATAGACTAAAAGGTCTGCTCTAGATTCAACTGTTTCAACGTAAACTTTTAAATCTGCTCTTGAGGCTACATCTTCTGTATATACTTTCTGTGCTTTAACAACCCCAATTGCAAGTATCATCATTGCTAAAGTTAATAAATTCTTCATCTTTTTATTGTAAAATTGGATTTAATTCTTCTTTTTAGTTGTTTGATTTTGAGATGATTTAGCGTTTTTAATAATTTCATTTTTTATGAATAAATAAGCACTTTTCTCATATTCTAGTCTAGATTCAGAGCCAATTTTTCCGTATTCAAATTCAATTAAGTCTTCGAAATTTTTAATAAGGTCAATTTTGAAAATTTCAAAATCCTCTTCGAATTCATCTCTTTTATTAGAGCCTATTTCTCCATATTCTTTCTTAATTAAATCATCGAGTGAAGTTAATTTTGGATTTAATTTTTTAGTCATTCAAGCTTATTTAATTTCAAATTATTCTTCATCGTCATCTTCCTTTTGATAACCTTCATAATAATAAGATTGTTCTATCCCTTTAAAAATAATTTCTCTGTTGTTAATTTCATCTGTTAAATTAGCATATAGTAAGGTTCTTAATTCTAAGTCGTTAATAGGACTTCTTTCCATACTTTGTAAATAAAGTGATTTATCTACAAATTGCCAGTTTACTATTTTTTTTAATTTATTTTTTAGGAGTAAATCAAGCCATATACGCATAGTTCTTCCATTCCCCTCCATAAATGGATGAGCAATATTCATCTCTACATATTTGGCAACTATTTCTTCAAATGTAGTTTCGGGCATTTGTTCAATTTTGACCAAAATTTCATTTAAATACAACGCATTTGCAAATCTAAAACCACCTTTTGATATGTTTTTTGTTCGGATTTTACCCGCAAAATCATAAAGTCCACCAAATAAATAAATATGGATATCAATTAATCCTTTGGTAGTGCCAATATCGATTTTATTAATATCGTTTGTATCAAACAATCGATAAGCATTTTCTAAACTTTTTTTATCTATGTTTTTCATAAAATAGTTGGAAATTTAGTTTTAGAAATCCTAAATAGTATCTCAAAAATACTTTAAATGTTTGTATTTTCCTTTATAAATTGTTTAATGTATTTGTTCTTTTTTTCGTTGTAATTTATATTTCGAAGTGAGATAATAATTCCCCAAAGCCCGAAGAGAGAATTTCCAAATTTGCAGGTGACGTTTTACTGTTGGTAGTCATTAGGCTAACAAACACAGTGCTTTTTAGCTCGTTGGGACAAAGACCTGCATGCTGATGTTATTATTTTCAATTGTTATCTTGTTTATTCCCATTTGACGGATAAATTGTGTCAGCAAAAATATATTGATGATAGCCTTGTCCTAAATTGTCTCCAATGATATTTTAGTAACATTCATTACCACCTCCAAAAGGTGATATGATTAACGGCTCTTTCAAAATCACTTTTTTTAATGTCCAACCGCTAGGTAAAGTTGCTGTTGTATCTGGCTTACCTGTTTCCGTTGCATGCATTACGCAATAATTCCCTTTGTTGTCGGTAAGTTGAAAAATACTATCGGTAAACATAACGGTCTGACATTTTTGAATAGTTTTTATCACCAAATGTCCTTTTTCTGGTTTGAGTATATCAGTTTTACCACCTACAAAATCTACACAAATTGGTTTCGCCATTTCTACCCAAGTAAAATTTTTATATTCTCTTTGTTTTATACAGTCAGGTTCTTTGCAATTCACATCCGTATTTGGAGAACGATAAAATGCCGTTTGTTGAAAAAGCAAATGTCTGTCAATGTTTTTTTTGTAAGGAAATGAGGGTTTAAATTCGTTCCACTTGTCTAATGGAATTGGATTCGTACCTCCACTAATTACTACTATCATTGCTTTTTGATTAATCAATTCTTTTGCAAAACCTATTTTCTTCCAAGTCAGCGAATCAGGCAGTTTTGATTTTTCTGTTGAAAAATGTAGCCCAACTTCTTTTGCAGTTTTAAGTCCGCAAGATTGAAACATAAGTGCAAATAAAATTGTCAATACATGTATATATCTTTTCATTATCGTTTTTGATTTTTTCACTGTCGAATTAAAATAGAAACTAACTTTTTGGAGTTAGGAGGCAGCGGGCTTCTGGACCTAGTGCATCTCAGCCCGTTGTCAGATAGGAGCTGTTATGCGCTGAATTTTATGGTGTAACCTACCAAGGTCAGCCGGTTATATTTGTCTCTCGAGTTCAGTTTTTGTCGACCCGTGAATGTCAAATAATAGTTTTATTTTAGAAGTAACCAATATATTACTGCCCAAATAAGTATGAAAAACAAGCCAAGATAAACTTTATTTAAATTCTGTTTTATGTCTTTCTTTACAATGGCTCTGTATACAAACCAAATTATAAAAAGTGAAATAAATACAAGCGGAAAAATGATTCTATACATAATTGATTTTTGGTTTAAATACTGTTTTTTGACTTCACATTTTCAAGTTCAGTTCGTCCAATCAAGGTCGACCGTGTATGTTTGTCTCTTTGATTCTACAAACTGAATTTGTTGTCAAATATATTGTTTTAATTTTGTCCTAAAGCCCATTTTAGAACTTAAATTTTTAATATAATTTGTTTCTGTTCGTGGTCCTCCGTTAATTATAATCGAAGCAAAATATTAAAAATTTTCGACTTCCCCCAGGCACAAAGCGAAAATTTCAAATTTTTGCGAATAACGTTTTGCTGCTAGGTGTCGGCGGTCTAACAAACCTTGTACTTGTCGCCCGTTGTCGCGAAACAGTTGTTGGGGCTGATTATTTTTCTTCGTTAAGGACTTTTTCTAACTAGCTATAAATTTCTAATAGTTTTTCGAAATTAGAGTTCTGTTTATGGAACATGAATGAAGTATATAATTTTTGTTTTTCATTTTCGCTTATTGAAACAGAAATGATATTGTCAATTTTTATGATTACTTCCTTGTATTTAGATTTTTTATACCATCTATTGAAAATTTCATGTCTTTTCTCCGCTTTTTCATTGTCGTCAGAACAGATGTATATTAATGAATTTTCAATTTTCTGAAAAAATCTTTCAATTATATGTTCAATAGTTTTTGATACTTTTGAATCATAAGGTTCAATTTCATCATTTGATTTTTCAACGATAAGTTGAAATACATTTGAAATTTCCTCACCTTAAATTGTAGTAAATGTCTCGTCGATTATAAATGCAATTCTATACAGAATTTCATTTTTAGTTACAAAGTTATAGGTATTAGTTATTTCGTCAAAAACGTAATTATAATGGCTTTGCAAACTTAATTCCTTTAGTTATTAAAGATTCAATAGAAGTTTTTCCTTTGATATAAGAACGAACAGCCTCTTTATCAGCAACTATTTTAGCTACTGATTTTAAAACCAAATCTTTATTAACATCTTTTTTCATATAGTACAAATTTACGAATTATTTTAATTATATAAAATGGTTTAAATGAAAAGCGATGATGTTTGAAAAAAAATATTCTCATCGAGTTAGTTTTATTGTCGGTGTCGCCCGACTTGGTCTGTTTTTTTTTATTAGTTTTTGTTTCCGGTCGTTGTCCTCCGTGAACTAAAACCGAAGAGAGATTTAAAACCTTGCCGATTTCCCCCAAACCCGAAGCGAGAACCACAAACTTGCGCCCAACGGTTAGCAGATTGGCGATGGGCGGGCTTTTCAGCACAAAAGTTTGTTCGGAGAACTGAACTTTCGGCTACCACAAAACTGTCAAGCGTAGACGAAACCCCGCCTATTGCCAATGTGCTGTTATGCGTTCGTGCTTTTCTGTCCGCTGTTTTTATTTCGTAAAAATACAAAAAAGTTCCTTGTCCGAAAACAAGAAACTTCTTATAATAATTTTAGTTTGTCTTATGGTTTTACCAAAGTGTAATGCTCTTGTCTTGCACTAGAAAAGTCCATTAAAGAACCAAAAGCTTGACCTTCTTTAAGCCCCATAAAAATAGGTGTCCAAGCTTCTGCCGATGCTTTGTCGTCCCAACGAATAATTACTAACCAAGATCCGTCAGTATCTTGATAAACATCTCTACTTTGATAACCTGCCTGTGTTTTAATTGCACCGTTGCGAATGTCGCTTTCAGCTTTTAAAAACTGTTCCGTTGTTACATCCGCTTTTAGTTTAAAACGAACTACTTCTAAATACTGACTTTTTACTTCCATTTTTTTATGATTTTTTGAATTGTGATTAGATTGTGCATTGGCAAATGATACCATCAATAGCAATGCGAATACTGTTGAGAAAATTTTTATTTTGTTCATTTTATTAAATTTGTTTAGTGAAAAATTCCATACGAACGGTTGGAAAATCTATCATTGAACCCAATATTTTCATAGTCGGGTCTTGTTTCAATGCTTCAAACCAAGAGTCCATATTTTCTTTGTTGTCGAAACGCATATCTATTAGCCAAAATCCTTCTTTGTCCTTGCTTAATTCTCGGCTTATGAAACCTTTTTGAGTTTTAATTAAGCCGTTGCGAACTGACTTTTCGGCTTCTATAAATTGTTCATCTGTGAAGCCTAGTTTTAGTTTGAATTTGGCAATTTCTATGTATTCCATTCCATTATCTTTTTTTGACGTTTTTGTTTGTGCCTCTGTAAAAAAAGCAAGAGCAAACAGCATCAAAAATATTATTCCTAACTTTTTCATTGTAAAGCATCTCGTTTTTGAATGACCCCAACTAGAGTTTTGATGATGAATATTTCTACAATTAAAAATACCAATGGCATTAAAATCATTGTCGAAATATTACCTGTCGCTATGATTGTAACAATCGTTTGAATTTCAACTAAAGCTCTAATTATAGTTACGATTGTTATACTTTCAGGAACTCCTTTTGCAGCCACTATAGCAAGTCCTAAACCAATGGCAAGATTTCTTGCAGCAAATTCATAACTGGCATTTTTCAGAATTGCATTTG
>CANCEQ010000008.1 GCA_947375085.1 Flavobacteriales bacterium | reverse complement strand
AGCTGTTAGTTCACCACGTTCAATTGATTGAACAATCTGCAGTTTGAAGGACATTGAATAGTCTTTCTGTGTACGTTTTTGATAAACGTTTTTTTCTTCTTCTTTCATAACGTTATTTTTTGTGTAACGCTATTTCAGGACTAGACAGCTTTATCGAAAGAATAACTGAAAGCATATTTATCACCTTTTTTTTCTTTGTACGTCTTTTTTTGTTGACCACTAACTGCTGCAACTATTGCGAATACTGCTGTTATTGTTAAAATTTTATTTTTCATTTTTTTATGTATTAAAAATAGCGAGGTGAATGAACTTGTTTTTTTGATGCAGGAATAAAATCATAACGAAGCATTAATTCATGACTTCCTTAATTGTATTTCACAGTTCTCAAACCACTCGACCAATCGAATGAATAGCCAATGTGAAATTGATTCGAAATGTCAAAACCTATCAATGCACCAACAGCATCTCCTGTTCTATACATTGCTCCAAGTAACAACTTTTTAGCGATTATAAATGAAGCTGTTACATCAGCTTGAATTGGAACAGCAGAAGTTACTTTGATTAACGTTGTAGGTTTAAAAGCCAAGTTTCTCGAAAGATTAAAAACAGCACCTGCAATGAAAAAATAGTGACGTTGTTCTTTCGCTACCAAACTAGTTCCATTCAAAGTTGAAATTGACGAATAATCGTTTTCTAACAATTGTGGAACGGAAACTCCTAAATACAAACGTTCTCTTGAATAATAAGCTCCCACTCCAAAATTAGGAGTAACTCGATTGGTAATATTATTTTGAAAAGTCGGGTCGTTTTGATTATCTAACCAAAGTGAATTTAAACGTGCTTGTAGAATATTCACTCCTCCACTTACACCCAAAGCTAATTTCGATTTTTCTCCCAATTTCAAACGATAGGCAAAGTCACCGAAAATAGATGTATTGTTCATAGGTCCGATTCTATCATTAAAAATAGACATCCCCACTCCTATTGGTTGACTTTTCAATGGAGTATGAAAAGTCAAGGTCTGTGTCATCGGAGCTCCATCAAAATTAACCCATTGAGAACGATGAAGTCCAGTTACAGTTAAAGCATCACGACTTCCTGCATATCCAGGATTCACAACCAAAGTATTGTACATATAATGCGTATACATGGGTGATTGTTGCGCCTTCAAGGAAAAACTTGCAAAGGCTAAAATCAGTAGTATTAATTTCATTTTCTTCTTATTATTGGTTTACAATTAATTATATTGATTCTTAACGATTTAAGTAGATTGCTCCTTTTAAAACATTCGAACCATCTCCTAAATCAAGGATGTAGAAATAAGTTCCTACTGGTAAATCATTTCCTCCGATTAACAATCCTTTAGAAGTTTTACCATCCCAAAGATTTTCGTAAGGAGCTGCTTCATATACCTTTTCTCCCCAACGATTGTAAATCACAATTTCATTTTTAGGATAATTTTTAATTCCTCGAATGACAAATAAGTCGTTTATCGAATCATCATTTGGAGAAAATCCTTCTGGGACAAAAAAGTCAGTAGGAATCGTTTCTACAATCGCTTTATTGTTCAACATATTCACATCTACAACAGCGCTTGAAACTGTCACTGTATTGACAAAATCTCCAACTCTATTGATTTTAGCTAGAATGGTCATTTTCTCTGAATTTCCGATAGAAAGATTTCCGACTGTCCACGTACTTGTTGAATAATTATAAGTTCCTAATGAACAATTTGAAGAGATAAAAGTATATCCACTTTGAAGTACTTCGTTCACACTCACATTTGTAGCATCATACAATCCTTCATTTTTAACAGTGATTAAAAACTGAACATTTTGTCCTATCATTGGAACCGCATTATCAACCGTTTTCGTAATCGATAAATCAACACCACATTCACTTACTACAACCGTAGTTTTTGAAATCGTTGAAGTACAACTTCCATTTGTAATCACCAATGAATAATCTCCTGATTGACTTAAAACAGCAGAAGAAAGCACAGGATTTTGAAGAATTGAAACAAATCCATTCGGACCGGACCAACTGTAATTCCCTACCGAAGTTTGAGCTGATAAATTAATCGGACTAGAAATACAAACTGGTGAATTAGAACTCGCTACAGCTGTTGGCATTGCGTCTACCGTAATCGCTACATTATTTGAAGTAATACTTGGTATACACGTTCCAGAAACAACGACATTATAATCGCTTCCTGCATCTAAACTTGAAGTTGGATTTAAAGTTAAAATCGAAGTATTAACACCTGAATAAATTCCTGTATTTAAAAGATTAACAAGCCCTTTTCTCCATTGATAGGCAACATTTGTTCCTGAAGCAAAAACTCCTAAACTCACCGAACCTCCAGAACAAACTACTTGGTCAACCGGTTGAGTTGTAATCGTTGGCAAACTATTGATGGTAATACTTGTATTTGAAGAAGTTACAGCTGGGGAACAAATCCCTGTGATAACGACATTGTAATCCAAACCATTATCTAAAGCTGAAGTTGGATTAATTGTTAAGGTTGCAGCATTTACACCAGAAATAGCAACTCCGTCTAATAGATTAACCAATCCTTTTCTCCATTGATACGCTAAATTTGTTCCTGTAGCAACAATCGTTAAACTTACTGTAGAGCCCAGACAAACCGTTTGATTAATTGGTTGTGTTGTTATAACTGGAGAAGTATTTACAGTTAATGAAACATTCGTTGAAGTTATTGATGGAAGACAAGTTCCAGACACAACCACATTGTAATCCAAAGCAGCATCTCCTATAGAAGTTGAAGCAATGTTCAATGTTGAAGATGTAACTCCAGATATATTTCCTACATTAATTAAATTAACTAAACCTTTTCTCCATTGATACGATAAATTGGTTCCTGAAGCGATTACAGAAAAACTTGAATTAGTTCCTTCACAACTAATTTGATTTGTTGGTTGTGTTGTTATAACTGGGGAAGTATTTACTGTTAATGAAACATTTGAAGAAGTTACCGATGGAAGACAAGTTCCTGTTACAACCACATTGTAATCTAAAGCAGCATCTCCTAAAGAAGTTGAAGCAATGTTCAATGTTGCAGTTGTAACTCCTGAAATATTTCCTAAATCAATTAAGTTGACTACCCCTTTTCTCCATTGATAGGATAAATTTGTTCCCGATGCGATAACTGAAAAATTAGTAATATCACCTTCACATGTAATTTGATTCGTTGGTTGAGTCGTAATTATTGGAGAAGAATTTACAGTTAAAGAAGCATCGTTTGAAACAACATCTGGAAAAGTAACTTCACTTACAACTACATTGTAATTCAAGGCATTATCTAAAATAGAAATTGGATTAATTGTAAGTGTAGCCGAAGTTGCACCTGAATATTTACCTCCATTGACTAAATTCACTAATCCTTTTCTCCATTGATATGTTAGATTCGTTCCTGTTGCAGAAACTGAAAAACTTATTGATGTTACTGCACAACCAATTTTATTGATTGGGTCTGTAACAATTATTGGGGGAAATACAGAACCACAACCTGGAGGAATAATAACATTGATTGCTACTGTGCTCAAAGCTCCTGTAGTTGTAAATGCTCTTCCGTCTAAAGTAACTCCTGTTTGAAGATTTACAGCTCCGTTATTTCCAACAATTGTTCCTCTAAAAACAGAATAATCATTGATATTAACAGCTCCATCTACTTTCCAATAGACATTTTGAGATTGCGCTCCATTAATTAAAATCACTTTTGAATAGGTACTTGTCGAAAAAGCTCCATTTACTTGAATCACAAAAACAGCATTTGGATCACCCAATGCATTTAAATACAGAGTATCTGTAAATGAAACAGCCCCATTCATTAAGTACGTATGCGGTGTCAATACCAAATTATGTCCAAATTGAGCTGGGTACAATAATATAATATCAGCAGGCAAGGTATTCAAATAGGAATATAAATTTCCTAAATCAGTTGCGCAAGCCAATGTAGCACCATCAGGAATTGGATGAATCGCTCCTGTTACAAACAAAGGATTAAAACCTGTAGTCAATCCGTTATTAGTACCTACATCCCCTGTAATAAATGAACTTCCACTATTCGAAACTGGCCCATTAGTAGAAAATAATGCAAAACATCCTGTTGATGCTAAAGTTGGTAATCCTGGTCCTGTTAAAGCTGGACTTCCACAACCAATTGGTGTGTAGGCTAAAATTCCATCTACTGTTACAGCTCCATTAATTGAAAGTGCTCTACCTTCTAAAGTATCTCCTACATTCATTACAATCGCAGCGTTGTTTGCTATAATTGTCCCTTTCATTGAAGTACCCGTTCCAATAGAAACCAAACCTTCAACTTTCCAAAAAACATTACAAGCCAAAGCACCGTTTATCAATTTCACTTTCGCTTGAGCATTGGTTGAAAAAGCGCCTGAAATTTGAATAATAAATAAGGCATTTGGGTCACCTTGACCATCAAGTGTTAAATTAAGACTCAATACGGATGGTCCTGAAACAGAATAAATTCCTGCATTCAATACTTGTCCATTTCCTAATAAAGGTGCTGGAAAAAATGTTGGTACAGCAGCATTTAATTGTCCGTATGCAATAAGTAAATCAGAAGCACATTGACCACTTACTAAATCGCCATCGTGCATTCCGCCATCCACGTTACCAAAACCAGTGCTTGAACCACTGTTCGCTCCAACATTTCCGGTAAGATGTGTAATTCCTGTATTGCTAACTGCTCCAACGGAAGAAAACAAGACAAAATTTGCTGCAGTTCCAAGATTTGGTGCTTGACCAAAATTGACTTTCGGTAAACATAATAGCGCAATGACTATTAGGGTAAGTACTATTTTTCTTTGTTTCATTCTTGTGTATTTAAAATGGATGAACGAGAGTTTCTCGCTTCATTTTTTCGTGAATTTTCACGGCACAAAGATGTGTTTAGAATAGTCTTTTGTAGTTACATTATATATGTGGGGACTTGTATTATTCACACTTTACCAGTCGGATTCTCCGACGGTTAATCATGGTTCTATCCTTTTAGGATTGGGTAGATTGAAATAATAACTGAATAGATTTTAAGGTTTAAATAGGATAATCACAAGTGAAAAAAGTGATTAAAAACTTTCTGATACAAAAGCCTGAAGGGCTTTAAATACAATAACCACCTGTGAAACGGGTGGTTATTGACAAACAAACGATAACAACCCTAGAAGGGTTGAACTTTTAAAAATCACAAATCATAATCAGGATGCTCTTCAATGTATTTTCTCAAAACAGAAATTAGCGTCTCATAATAATTATGTAACTCTACCCTATTGATTTCAGGTTGATTATCAGTTGGAATCGTAACCGGAATCTCTTCTATAAACTTTGACAATTCGGGATATTTCTCCTTTATCATCATCGTTAAATCTAGAATTTTTTGGTCCAATTCATTTTTAATTTCAATTGATTCTAATGAATCTTTCTTCTTTGTATTATCCATTAGTCGTTGATTACCGTCTCTTTTTCATTGAGTGAAACTCCTAATCCTTTTTCCAATGACAAACCCAAATGAATATCCACTCTGAAAAAATGACACAATTGTCGATTAATGATAATGTCTTTTTTATCACCTGTAATCCCTTTCATTGAAGTTAAAATGTTATGAATCAAACTTTCTCTATCTGAATCTTTCATCACATTCCTGTATAAATCACCTGGTTGTGTATAATGGTCGTTATCATTTTCATTCCTATCAAACCAATCTACATTTATCGATTCTAGATTATAAGAAGGTTCTTTGTACGATAAATCCACTTCAATTTCATCAAATGAATTCGGACGATAATTCGGAGCATTTTCTCCATTTGTACCTACCTGCATTTGACCATCACGTTGATAGTTTTCAACTTGATATGGACATTTATTTACAGGGATTTGCTCATAATTTACACCTAAACGGTAGCGGTGCGCATCAGGATATGAAAGTATTCTTCCTTGTAATAATTTATCAGGAGAATAACCAATCCCATTCACAACGTGAGCTGGAGAAAAAGCAGCTTGTTCTACATCTCTAAAGTAATTAGTAGGAATAGTATTTAACTCCATTTCCCCCACTTCGATTAATGGAAAATCTTTATGATTCCACACTTTTGTTATATCAAACGGATTAAATGGGAAGTCTTTTGCTTGTTGGTCAGTCATTACCTGAATAAACATTGTCCATTTCGGGAATTTTCCTGTATCAATTGCTTCCACTAAATCCCTTTGAGCATGGTCTGGATCAACACCTCTCTTTTGACTTGCTTCTGTATCGGTTAAATTTTTAATTCCTTGTTGTGTTTGAAAATAAAATTTTGTCCAGATTCTTTTGTTATCTGCATCTAGGAGCGAAAACGTATGACTTCCAAATCCATCCATATTTCGATACGAAGCTGGAGTTCCTCTGTCACTCATCAGAATCATAACTTGATGTAAAGATTCAGGATTTAAACTAAAATAATCCCACATCATCGTTGGACTTTTACAATTTGTTCTAGGGTCCCTTTTTTGGGTATGAATGAAATGAGAAAACTTCTTCGGGTCTTTAATAAAAAAAACAGGTGTGTTATTTCCTACTATGTCCCAATTTCCATCTTCTGTATAAAATTTCAAAGCAAATCCTCTAGGGTCACGTTCACTATCCGCACTTCCTTTCTCTCCTCCAACTTGCGAAAAACGAGCAAACATCTTCGTTTGTTTTCCAATCGTTGAGAAAATTTTAGCTTTTGTGTATTGCGTAATATCTTTTGTAACAGTAAAAGTCCCAAATGCCCCTGCCCCTTTTGCATGAACAACTCTTTCTGGAATTCTCTCTCGATTGAAATGTGCTAAATCTTCGTGTAGAAAATAATCTTGAATTAATATAGGACCTCTTTCGCCAACTGTTTGAGAATTATCAAATTCCTTATACGGTCGACCACTTGCTGTTGTGAGTATTTTCTTTTTCATTTTCAATTGAATTACAAAGAAAAATTGTTTTCATCGATTGCTGATTTCATCTCTAATTTCAATTCGTGTTCTCCAGCATTAGACAACTCAATTTCACACGAAATATGTATATCATCTCCTAACATAAAACCACCTGATTCCAAAGCTGCATTCCAAGTTAATCCCCAATCGCTTCTTTTAAATTTCCCTGAAACGGTTAATCCCGCTTTTTCATTTCCATAAGGATCTAAAATGATTCCGCCGAATTCAACATCTAACTTTACTGTTTTTGTAATACCTTTCATCGTTAATTCTCCTGAAATAATTTGACTTCCAGTTAAATTCGGATTTTGTATCGTACTTGAAGTAAAAGTGATTTTCTTAAATTTTTCTGTATCAAAAAAATCAGCACTTTTTAAATGTCCATCTCTTTTTTCGTCACCTGTTTTAATGGAATCTACATCAATCCATAAATCAATTTCAGCTGTTTTAAAATCTTTCCCTGTTGTAAAGATGGTTGCATCAAATGTTTTAAAAAATCCTTTCACATGAGCGATTTTCAAATGTCGAACCTTAAATTCAATTGAACTATGCGCGTGGTCAACCAACCATTTTGTTTTTGTTGTTACTGTGCTCTTTTCCATTTCTTTATGTTTTATTTATGAATTCATTTTCATATTGTAAAAAGACACCATTTATGATTGTTTTGTGTTGTATTTTAAAAATCAAATGTTGTATGATTCACATATGAAATTATTGAATAGGATTATGAGGAATATTTTGGCTAAAGCCGATTCTAGGAATTAAATTAATTGCCTCCAGCTGAAGCAGGAGGCAATTGTGGGATGCTAAAATTCATTTTGAATTGTTTCAATCATCAATTGAAATGGACTTCAGACCATTCAAAAAAAAATCTGTATCTATCGGCTTTAGCCAAATTCAAATATTCATCTTTTGAATTTTAGCTGTACCTTTTTTTGGCTAAAGCCTATTCTAGAAATCAATCAATTGCCTCCAGCTGGAGCAGGAGGCAATTATAGGATGCTAAAATTCATTTTAAATTGTTGAACTATAGAATTATTTTAGAATATAAATTCAAAATGATTTATAAATCAAATCAATATTCAGAAATCAAATCTTTGAATTGTTTCAATCTTCAATTGGAATGGGCTTCAGCCCATTCAAAAAAAAATAAAATCTGTATCTATTGGCTTTAGCCAAAAATGTATGATGGGCATCTAAAAAAATCATATATTTTGATTTATTATTCCAATCTAATTCTTAACTTAATTAATAAATTTTAAAACAAAAACATTTAATCATTTAAAAATCAACACTATGCCATTCACTAAAGTCTACATCCATTTTGTGTGGAGTACAAAAAACAGAAAGCCATTTCTAGATTCAAAAGATTTAAGAAATCAAGTTTGGAATCATATTAAAGAAAATGCTAAAACGAAAGGGATTTTTATAGATTTTGTTAATGGATATTCTGACCATTGCCATTGTTTAGTTTCTCTTTGTGTAGACCAATCTATTCAAAAAGTGATGCAATTAATTAAAGGTGAATCTTCATTTTGGATTAATAAAAATAAATTAACTACATCTAAATTCGAATGGCAAGATGAATATTTTGCTGTTTCTGTTTCTGAATCGATGATTGAAAGGGTGCGAAATTATATTAAAAAGCAAGAGGAACATCATTGTAAAAAAACATATCAACTGGAATACAATGAATTTATAGAGAAATATAATTTTCAAAAATTTAATGATGTAGAATCTTGATTTGGCTAAAGCCATATTACACAACATTAAATAGGAATGGGTTGAAACCCATTCCTATTTAATTGTATGATTGTAAATTAATAGGGTAAATATTTTTTAATTTAAATTTAAATTTCATTTCGCAATTACCAAATCCTTGATTTCTAAATCAATATTGGAAACATTTTGATTTAAATTGGCTTTGAATGTTTCCATTTTGATTTTCATTTCTTCGGTATATTCATTCATTTGTCTTCTTAAATCATTGTTTTCTTTTTCTAGAATGGTTAATTTTTTCAATAATTTAGAATTGGTGGTTGATGTTGATTTTACTGCTGTTATTTTCTTTTCATTCACGATTATTTTCTTTTCAATTTCTGTTTTAAAAAGCATCCATTCATCGATGTTTTCGGTCTTTTTTTGAATTAAAATGTTTCTTGAAGTCACTGGTTGTTCTTTTACTACTTGAGGTGTTGAAATAGTTGATAGTGTATCTGTTACGATGACAGTTGAATCATAAGTCCCATCCTTTTTTTCTTGTTTCACTAACTCAAATGCATCATCTGCAGTTTGTTCGTGTGATTCGCAAGAAGAGAAAAGAAATAATGACATTAATGCAAGTGCTAGTACGATAAAAATTGTTGTTCTGAAAATCATTATTTTATTTATTAATTATTTAAAAAAAGTATTTTTAGCCAATTTCATTTGTCCATTGTTCCATCGTAAAAATCTCCATGTACGATTTTGGCTTTATCCCTAAACTACCCGCATAAGGATGGTCTAGAAGAATGATAATGAACAAAAACATCCCGATAAAAACACCTAATAAGGTATTTAAGCCGATGTGCATTTTAGAATGTTCAATATCCAATAGCATTGCGCAAATAATGGTAATCATTGCTCCTAAAATCAATGGCATCCACATCGGAGGTGAAATTTCAGTTTCCATCGATGTTATTCTTAATCCTCTGTAAGTTGCTAATTCGTTTAAGTGATTGAACATCTCTGCAACTAATTGAATTTGAAATGGATTCTTCGGATTCAAATGTTCCATCTTATAAAATACTTTATCAAAGGATTCTGGCGTTTTTCGACTCAATTGCATATGTTCCAAATTCGGAAACTCATCATCTACCACATTGTAAACAAAATCAAGATACAAAGCCATCAATTGTTTCGACTCAACTGTATCTGGATAGAATTTAATATCTCGGTACAAACCCATTGCTGAACTTCCCTCTTTACTTACATTCCCTCTGGTTTCATCTAATGAACCCCAAACACCAAGAATTATAAAACTTAATAGAAGAGCATAAAAACTAGCAATCGCTAAAAAAAGGAAACCTGTCACTTCGTTGTGCGACCTTAATATCTTAATATTAACATATTTCCGAAATAAATAGGTTGAAATTCCTGCTACTAAACCTACTGCTACCGTCATTAAAATAAACAATACTAAAGGAGAAATTTGAAGCATATAATAAGTAATCGCCATTCTAAAAATTATATTAACAAAGTAAATAATGAATAGAATGCCTTAATAATCATACTACATCCTATTAAAAAGAAAGCTACTCCAATTCGATTATGATACCGCATATTCTGTTTTGAAATGATTTGTAACAAACTTATTTTTTTCATTTTTAGTCATTTTATCCGTTTGTTGAATTTCAATTTTAATTCCCTTAAAATGCTGGTCTTCTTTAAGAATATTCATTAATTCAAATTTTGCATCCGTTGGACCAAACAAAAAAATCTCATCGAAATTCAATAAGTTGTGCTGAATCTTTTTATAATACTCTGCTTGAAAATGTTGCTCTTTTTTATGCATCATTTTTTCACTTTTCTTTAATCCATCTATTTTATCTTCATGTGTAAAATTTGAATAAATAGTCATTGATTCGATTGAATCACTTGTTGAAATCATTAGTTGTGCACTTGAATGGTCTAGCCACACTCCTATTTTTCTAATTTCTGTATATGTTTTCATCCTTGATTGATTTAAAAACAAAAAAGACGAAACAACTATTTCGCCTTTTTCATTTAATAGTAGTTTATTTAATGTACTGTCGTTGCATTTTTTATGTTCATCTGCAATTCTGTCAATTCTTTATTGAAATTAGTTTTAAAAACCTCCCAAGTTGATATATCATTATATGAACAACCCTCCATTCGATTTTTCAATTCTGTATTCTTATCTTCAAGAGCTAAAACTTTCTTGTCGTATTCAGCTTTAATTGCTTCTGAACGTATCGCTTTGTCAATTTTCAAATCAACAATTTCAATTTGATTCTCTTTGATTTTTGCTAATGCATCTTTTTTAAATTCCTTAAAATCAGCGATTGAATCTTTCTCCGCTTTTTTTAAATCCTTCTCTCCTTCTTTGATTTCTTTTCTAGCTTCTTTCGCCTTTTTATCTTCTTGTCCGACAGCATTTAAACCAAAAGTTCCCATTACTACTGTTAACGTCAATGTTAAAATTCCTTTGTTCATTATTGTATTATTTTATGTGATTATTAAAAGGATTTACACCTCATTTTTGTTCTGTAAAGGTCAATGTTATTCGAACTTTCGAGTTACATGACTTTAAGCATTAGTTACATTATTCACAGATTCTAATTGGTCATCTTTTTTAGACGCTGAATTCAAATCTTTATCAATCGAATAAATGGTATTACTTAATGTTTTATCACCTTTCGCAATTTTCATTTTATCTAAAATATTTATCGCTAACGTTTCTTCTTCAATTTGCTCATTAACAAACCATTGAATAAAATTCCAAGTAGCCCAATCTTCTTCATCTAAACATAGATTGGCTAAACGATAGATGCCTTCTGTGTTTTCTACTTCGTGTTCAAAAATATGCTCAAAGCAATCCGTTATATTTAAAGGAAATTCATTGGGTTTAGGAATAGCAGTAATATTCACATTTCCTCCTCTTTTTAAAATATAGTCAACTATTTTTGACATATGTGTTCTTTCCTCTTGAGAATGTTTGAAGAGAAAATTTGCTATTCCTCCATAACCTTCCGACTGCGACCAGGCACCGTAGGATAGATAAATTTGAGCAGCATGTGCTTCTTTCGTCATCTGACTATTCAGAGCCGCTTCTATTGTTTTTGAAAGTCTATTTGTCGAAATCATAATCTTAATTTTTATACGACAAATATGGGGTGGTAGAAGAAGAATTGTTTTACACTTCTAGTATAGAAAGTTGCAGGTTTCACACATTTGATTTAATAGGGTGCGAATGATCATAATTTTTCAACCAATTATTTTAAATAATTTTATTTGTTAACTTTAACCAAACAATATAAAATGAAAACAACCCTTAATTTAGTTTTATTTTCGCTCTTACTAGCTGTATTTAATTCTTGTAAAACAACCAATAAAACATTTCAAGTACCAACTCAAGATGATTCAATTAAATCAAATTCACCGAACATCATTATTTATAAAACAAATTCAGATTACAAAAATTTAGTTCCGATTAAACTTTCCAAAGATAAATCCCAAATAATTAGTTACCCTTCCCCTACTGACCTTCAAAAAAACGGTATATTACTTACTCCAACTGAACTAAAAAACGGTTACCTGAAAGATAATATTGGGATCAGCGATCAAACCGTCTTTATTAACATTACTTATGAAGAATATGCAAAACGCAAGACAACACTCTTATTAGAAGATATGTTAAAACTAATAATTGATAAAGATCCCTTTATTGAAATGTATGATTGCGGAAAAAATGATAACACATCAAATTTTCTAGAAGAAATTAACAAAGAAATTTTGAAAGGAAATTTAAATCAAAAATTCAAAAAAATACGATAACTAAATCTTTCAATTATAAAATTTACTAACTTTAATATACTTTAAAACTAAACTTATGAAAAAAAACTATTTTTTATTACTCCTTTTAATTTCAATTTTCAGTCAGCTTAATGCTAAAAACATACCTGAAAATACAGCTAAAATTGTTGCTGAAAATTTCCTAAACCATTTAATCAAAAGTAATGATTTAGTTCAATTAGAAACGTCTTATATATCCAATAATAAAAATGGAATTGCTTCAAATAATAGTACATTATTTTATGTTTTTAACATTTTGAATGGAGATGGTTTTGTTATTGTATCTGCAGACGATAATATTGAACCTATATTAGGATATTCTTTAGAAAAAGATTTTGATAGTAAAAACATTCCAAGTAACGTGGAATATTGGTTTAATCAAACGAATGAACAAATATCAATAGTTATAGATCAAAATTTGACATCATTAAGTGCAAACACAAAATGGAATAGTATACTTCAAAATACTTTCACAAGTAAAAAAACTACTCCTACAGTTGTTAAACCTTTGCTGAAAACTAATTGGAACCAAGACCCCTATTATAATGATTTATGTCCTTTGGATAATGGAGTAAAAACAGTAACTGGATGTGTTGCAACGGCGATGGCTCAAGCAATGAAATATTGGAATTATCCAACTACTGGTACTGGAAGTAAAACTTATACACCTGGCACTCTAACACAACAATCTGCTAATTTTGGTACAACAACTTATAATTGGTCAAACATGCCTAATAATTTATCAAGCGCTAATTCGGATATAGCAAAATTAATGTACCATTGTGGTGTGGCTGTAGAAATGAATTATGGTACTGCTGCATCTGGAGGTAGTTCTTCTTATGTCAACGGTTCATCACCATCTGCTGAATATGCTTTAAAAAATTATTTTGGTTACTCATCTTCTTTACAATTTGTTAGTAAATCAAGTTATGCAACTGATGCTTTATGGGTTAATGTTTTAAAAAATGAATTAATTTCTTCAAGAGTGATAATCTATCGAGGAAATTCTAGCTCAGGAACTAGTGGACATTGTTTTGTAGCTGATGGTTTTGATGCTAATAATTATATTCATTTTAATTGGGGATGGGGTGGTTATTACAATGGCTATTTCTCTGTTGCAAGTTTGATTCCTGGAGGTGCAGGAACAGGTGGAGGAACAGGAGATTACACTTACAATCAAGGAGCACTTATTGGATTAAAACCTCCTACAGCAAGCGCTCCTAGTGTTAATTTCACAGCTGATTACACTTCAACAAATGTTGGTTCAACAATTACTCTTTCCGATTTATCAACAAATATTCCAAATAGTTTATCTTGGACAATTTCTCCATCTACATTTAGTTATGTTAACGGCACTTCAAACACTTCTAAATTCCCTGAGATTAGTTTTTCAGCAATAGGACAATATTCTATTACATTAGATGCAACAAACGGAGTTGGCACAGGAACTTTAACCAAAACTACTTATATTACTGTAAATCCAGCATTAGTTAGTCAAGTGTGTGATACTCTTACAAATTTTGCTAGTAGTGATCCAACAATAAATTATAGAATAACTGGTGGTGGTTATATGGCAGGGCATAATGTGTCAAAATTAAAAGGTTATGCTGAATATTACTCGAACTACTCTCCTTACACTCATATTTCAGGTGTAACATTGGAATTCGCTCATGCAGAAGCAAGCAATTCTACTAATACAATAAGTGTAAATGTATATTCTGTTATCAACGGAAAACCTGGTTTAGTATTAACTTCGAAAACTGTAAAACTTATAGATATTGTTAATGATGTTAATAACAACCAAGCAACGACAGTAGTTTTTAATTCACCATATCAATTAACTGGACCTTTTTATGTTGGATACACTTTAACGTACGCAGCAGGTGATACTGTTTCTGTATATACTGGAAAGTCAGGAACCCTGTCAACTAACACCTCATTTTTACAACAATCTAACAATGTTTGGTGTGCTTGGAATACTTGCTGGACAAACAATCAACATCTTAAAATAAGTCCAATGGTAACCAAATTACCTACTGCTGATTTCACCTATTCGTGCGCTTCAATAAATTCTCCAGTTAACTTTACTGGAGCAACATCCACAAACAGTTATAATTATAATTGGACTTTTACAGGAGCATCTAAAACTAATTCAAATTTTTATACAGTTTCGAACACGTATCCAAACAGTGGTACATTTGATGCAACTCTTCAAGTTACAGGAGGATGTGGAGTCACAAATTCTGTTACAAAACAGATTACTATTTCTCCAACTTCATCAGTAAATGTCGTTGCACATGCAAGTTCAACATCATTTTGTCAAGGTCAACAACTTACACTTACTGGTTCTGGTGCTCAAACGTATACATGGGATAATAATGTTACAAACGGAATTGCTTTTACTCCATCAGCTGGGACAGTATTATATACTGTTACTGGAACAGATGCAAGTGGATGCTCAGGAACCGCGAATGTATCAGTAACTGTTACGCCATCTCCGACTGTTTCTATTAATTCTGTACCAAATAATATTTGTGTCGGTCAACAAATTACTTTAACAGGTTCGGGAGCTCAATCTTATACTTGGAATAATAATGTTATCAATGCTTCCGCCTTTACTCCTGCTTTAGGAACATTAAATTATAGTGTAACGGGAACAACGAACGGATGTTCAAATACCGCAAATATTTCAATCACAGCTCACAGTTACCCAACAGTTATTGCAAATGCTTCAAAAACAACATTATGTTCTGGACAACAACTTACATTATCAGGTACAGGTGCACAATCATACACTTGGAATAATGGAGTTACAAATGCTGTTGCATTTACACCTTTAGTAGGAACAGTAAACTATACAGTTACTGGAGACAATGGATATGGTTGTACTAACACTTCAAATATTTCTGTAACCGTTAATCAAAGCCCAACAGTTACTGCGACATCTTCTTCATCTAGTATAAATGAAGGTCAATCTGTTACATTAACAGGAAATGGAGCTTCTACTTACTCGTGGGATAATGGAGTTATAAATAATGTTGCATTCTATCCATTTGCTGGTACAAATACTTACACCGTTACTGGAACTGCTGCAAACAATTGTACCAACACCGCTACTTTAACTGTAATTGTTCATTCTCTAGCAGATATAGAAAAAATTGATTTAAATAATACATTTAATTCATATTTCAATAGTTCAACAAAAGAATTAATTATTTCTGCTAATATTCAAAAATCGACAGATATAGAAATAAATATATTCAATAGTTCGGGTCAAAATATTCACAATCAAAAACACTCAAATTTTATTGGTGATTTTAATTCAATCATAAATACTACTAAAATTGAAACAGGAATTTATCTTTTAAAAATAAATACCAAAGAGGGAATTTTCTCTAAAAAAATAATTTTCAACTAATTAAAAAAAACTTGGATGGTTAATATTAGCCGTCCAAGTTTTTTTTATTAAAAATCACCTATTAGGAAACATTGATTTTATTCAATTCAACCTTTAATTCATTACAAGAAAAAACACATATCTCTTCTATAGATTTTACTTGACTTCCAATCGATTTATATTTATTTAATCCAATATTCTCCTGAATTTTTGCTGCGATGATTTGATACTTTTCATCAATCCCCATGATGGTAAATGATGGAACTAATTTATGGACTGCAGCTTTTAACAAATCCCAATCTTTTTTATTGAAACTATCTATCATTGTCTCTAAAATTGGTGGTGTTTGTTCCAGATACAAAGAAATCATTTCAGCCATCAATTTTGAATCCGATTTAGTTCGCTTTTTTAAATAAGTTAAATTAACATATTTTAATTGCTTAACTTCTTTTAAATTCTCCAAATATCTAGCCGGACTTGAACGTTTAATTTGATTCACTATTTTAGTGTATAATAAGCGCTCATCTACAGGTTTGGCGATATAATCGTTCATTCCAACAGCTTTACATTTTTCTAAATCAACGGTTGTAACATCAGCAGTTAAGGCGATAATTGGTAATTCCAGTTTAAGTGTTTTACGAATGTATTCTGTCGTTTCAAAACCATTCATTACAGGCATTTGTAAATCCATCAAAATAATATCATATTCATTCAGTTTGATTTTATCGATTGCTATTTTCCCATTTTCTGCAATTTCACTCTCCAAACCAAAATCATCTAAAATTGTTTTCATCAATAATTGATTCAATGCAATATCTTCAACTACCAATACTTTTTTGTTTTTAACATCCGAATCTAAAATGATTGATTCAGGTTCTTCATCAATCTCAATAGTCGTTTTTAGAAATTTCAAGCTAAATCTAAATGTTGAACCTTTATTGACTTCACTCTCAACATTAATCTCTCCACCTTGCGATTCTACTAACTGTTTTACAATTGCTAAACCTAAACCTGTTCCACCATAAAAACGGGAAGTACTCGAATAAGCTTGTTGAAAATTCTCGAAAATAGTTGTTAGTTTGTTTTCAGGAATACCAATTCCGGTATCTATTACTTTGAATTCGATATGGACTGATACATCATCTTCATCTATCAATTTCACCTCTAAAGTGATTTTTCCAACTGATGTAAACTTAACGGCATTACTAATTAAATTTAGTATCATCTGATGCAAACGAACAGAATCACCAACAATAAAATCTGGAATTTTAGAATCATAATCTTTAACTAAAACTAAATTCTTTTCTTGAATTTTGGTCTCAAATAAATGCAGCATTGAACTAATGGATGACTTTAAGCGAAAAGGTTTACTTTCGAATGTCATTTTTCCAGCATTCACCTTTGCTAAATCTAAAATATCATCAATTAAAACAATCAATGCATTTCCACTTTGTTTGATAGCATTTAAATATTCTTGTTGTTTAGAAGTCAAATCTGTCTTTAAAACCACTTTCGTAAAACCAATTATTGCATTCATTGGAGTACGAATTTCGTGACTCATATTTGATAAAAACTGTTGTTTCGATTTAACAGCATCTTCAGCAATTATAGTTGCTTTTTCAGCATTTAACTTCGCTTCATTAAGCTCTTGTGATATTCTTTTCTGTTCAGTAATATCACGAATTGCGGCTGAAATTAAAACACCTTCATCTGTTTCTAACTGACTTAAACTAACTTCTACAGGAAATTCAATACCCAACTTGGTCAAACCAAATAATTCGGTATTATGTGCCATTGACCTAGAAACAGGTTGAATTAAAAAATCCCCTCTATGAGCCTCATGTACATCTTTAAAACGAGAGGGTATCAACATTTCTATCTTTTGCCCAATTATTTCATCACGTGTATATCCAAATATCGTTTCAGTTAACGAATTCACTAATTGAATTTTACCTTTTGTATCCGCTATAATAATTGCATCAGGTGCTGATTCTAAAAATCCTCTGAATTTATCTTCGGCCTTTTTTCGAATTAAATTCTCTTTGATATAAAAACGGGACTGCTCTGTAATGTCGACAATAGCCAAGAGAATCAGTTTTTCGCTACTTGTTTTTTGATTAATTAACCTGGCATTTAAAAGCATTATTTTGCCACCAATACCTGAAAATGAACTTTTTACTTCAAAATTTTCAAAAGTGCTATTTTGTTCTAAAATAGTTTTTAATATTTCTCGTAGAGATGGAATATCCCATTGCTTATTTCCTAAATCAAATAGCAATTTACCTTCTATTTCTTCGTTCTCTACCTGAAATTTTTTATAAAAAGAAGTGTTAGCAGATTTAACATTAAAGTTCTTATCTAAAATTAAAATAGGTTCATGAATAGTCGCATAAATGGCTTCTGAATATTCATGTGATTCCGTCAATAAGTCATTTCGAACTTGTAATTCTTGATTCGTTGAAATTAATTCTTCATTGGTGGCTTCAATTTCTTCTTTAGAAGTTTCTAATTCTTCATTTAAAGTTTGAAATTCTTCATTCGACGATACAATTTCTTCATTAGCAGCTTGCAATTCATCGTATGTAATTTCTTGAGCTTCAATGATTGAATTCATTTCAGCTCTTGTATTATTTAATTCATCTGTTAATTTTATAATCCTTTTATCCTTATTATCTAATTCACCTTTTTCATGTTTTATTGAATCAATAGCATTTAAATATGACTCTACTTTATCTTGCAAAGTAAATACAATTAAAAGCAATGGTTCATCCCACTCAATTCTTAAAGGACAAACTTCAAATGGCATTATCCTTAATTCAGAATCGATTTTAATTTCAATTCCGGTTTTCTATATCGTTTCTTTCGATTCTATCGATTTTAAAATCGCATTTCGAAGTTCAAAAGCAAATTCAGGATGTGCCATTTTCAAAATATTCAAACTGGCTTTTCCGGATTGATGTTCTAAAAACAATGAAATTGGACCTCGGAATTGTAAGATTTCCATATCCTTACTCACTACTGCGCAAGCAGGCATATAATTGGCAAGAAGAACCGAATCTATTGCACTTTCAATTCCAATTGGATTTACCGAACTGTTTTTAGAAATAGGATTGTTTTTTTTAGTTGACATATTCGTTCTCGGAAAGCGTGGAGTTAATTCTAGAATTTTTCGTAAGCCTGTATTTTTCTTTTTAATATATATCTTGAACTTATCGTTAATTCGCTTAAAAAATGGTGAAGATGTTCCAATTGTTTCAGCTTTCCCTAACATTAGATAACCACCTTCATTCAAGGCAAAATGCAACGTTGTAAATACTTTTTTTTGTGCAGATGTATCGAAGTAAATCAATAAATTACAACAACTTACAAAGTCCATTCTAGAAAAAGGTGGGTCTCTTAAAATATTATGAGGAGCAAATACACACATTTCGCGCAACTCTTTCACTATACAATATTTATCTCCTTTTTTGATGAAAAATCGATTGATGTATTTTGGTGAAATATCTTTAATATCTGATAGTGAATATTCACCTAAACGAGCAATTCTAATTGCATTTTCACTTAAATCTGTTGCAAATATTTGAACTGGAATTTTATATTTTTTAGCATCTTGAATTTCAGCAATCATCATTGCAATGGAATAGGCTTCTTCACCTGTTGAGCAAGCTGGAATCCAAATACGCAATGTGTCTTCTACAGTTTTACTTTTTAATAAATTGGTTAAGACAATTGTTTTTAGATAGTCAAATGCTTCTGGATCTCTAAAAAAGCTTGTTACATTAATCAGTAATTCTTGATAAAGTTCAACAACTTCTAAACTGTTTTTCTGAAGAAATTCAACATATTCGTGAATTGTCTTTAGAGAACATTGTTGTAATTTATGATTGATTCTTCTCTTTATTGTTGGTAGTTTGTAATGACTAAAATCAACTCCCGTTTCTTTCAATAAAAGTTCAAAAATGGTATTCAAATCATTTTGATTCTCTTCATTGAAAACAACATCCTCCTCATTTTCAAAACGTTCTATAAAATCGTTTTGACATAGATAAGTTATTTCTTGCGCTATTTTTTCTGGAGATAAAACATAATCTACTGACCCAGAATTAATTGCTGAATTAGGCATACTCTTCGCCTGAGCTGAATCATCTTGTGCAAAAGTTATTCCTCCCGCCTTTTTAATTTCTTTTATTCCATCTGTTCCGTCCTTTGCATTTCCTGACAGGATAACACCAATAACATCTTTAGAATGAGTTAATGCAAGAGACGAAAAAAGTACATCTATCGAAACGATTGAACTATTACTTGGTCGTGGTAATAATTTAATATGACCATCCGTAACTTCAATTATTTTATCATTTGGAATTACATACACATTGTTCGGCTCCATCTCTTCCATATTCTCAATTTCCTGAACTTTCATTTCAGTAATTTTGGATAAAATGGAAGTCAAAAAACTTTTATGATTCGGACTTAAATGTTGTACAATGATAAAAGCCATCCCTGTATTGGAAGGCATATTTTTCAATAATTCAGTGATTGCTTCTAACCCACCTAATGAAGCACCGATAGCAACAATACGAAAATTAGATTCTGCTTTGATTTTCTTTCTATTCATAGTGTTGGTTGTATTTCAGGAATACGTTTAGAATTGAAAGAGATTTTCGATTTACCTCGAACGACTACAAAGGTGGTTCTAATATAACTCACATCCTATTCATATACCAATTCAATTCTTTTTCCATCTTTTGATACTGTAAAATGGCGATGATTATCTTTTGAATTCGAACAAAAGCGGTTTCACTTTTAACTACGTAATCAAATGCTTTGTGATGCATACAACTTACGGCAACCTCAATTTTATCTTGAGAAGAAAGCATTACAACTGGAATATTCGGATTAAACTCTTTAATTTTATCCAAGGTTTGAATTCCATTCATTGCATTTTTATTGATTCCGTCCAACTGATAATCTAAAATAATAACCGTCGGATTTTTATCTAAATTTTGCAGACACAATTCACCAGTTGCAAACGTTGTAACATTATATTCAGTTTCTAAACCAAACTCTATTGCCATTGATTTTAAAAAAACGGCATCATCATCTACTAAAAATAGATTGATTTTATTTTCGCTATTTTGCATTTTTAATTCTTTTAAATTCTTCTTCTAACTCACTACAAGCTTGATTACAAATCACTTCCAATTGAGAAATCATTTCAGTAATTCCGTTTACTTCTTTTTGAAAACGAGCATATTCCAATACTTTTTTAGCCATATTCTCAAAGTTCACATTGATTCCAACGATTGAAAAAGAAGGAATCATTTTATGGACACTCGAATGCAAAGCATTCCAATCTTTATTTTCAAAACTGGTTTTCATTGCTTTTATCAACGGTGGAGTTTGTTCTAAATAAAGTGCTAACATTTCCATCATCATTGTTGGGTCTGACTTTGTTCGATGATTTAAAAAATCTAAATCAGTACATTTCAGAATGATATCTCCCTCAATTTCAACATTTTTATTTAAAACGGATACAACAGGCTTTTTAACGATTCCTAAAATCTTACTGAACAATACACGCTCGTCTACTGGTTTTGCGATGTAATCATTCATTCCGACCGCTTTACATTTCGCTAAATCAACCGTTGTAACGTCGGCAGTTAAAGCAATAATTGGAATCGATAATTTCAGCACATTTCGAATGTATTCTGTCGCTTCAAATCCATTCATTTCAGGCATTTGTAAGTCCATCAAAATCACATCATACGTTTTAGTTTTCAATTTTTCAATGGCAATTCTCCCGTTATCAGCAATATCTCTTTCAAATCCGAAATCATCCAGTAACGTTTTCATTAATAATTGATTCAAGGCTATATCTTCAACAACTAAAACTTTGATATTCTTAACTTCCTTATTTAACTCAATTATTTCACTTTCTTGTTCAGCAGCTTCTTTCGTTTTTTGAAAATCTAAAACAAAACTAAATGTCGAACCTTCGTCTATTTTACTTTTGACAGAAATACTACCACCTTGAGGTTCAACTAATTGTTTTACAATCGCTAACCCTAAACCTGTCCCTCCAAATAAACGAGATGTACCACTTGAAGCTTGTTGGAAATTATCAAAAATTCGTTCTATTTTATTCTCTGGAATTCCTATTCCAGTATCTTTTACTGAAAATTCAATGGTTGCTTTTTCTTCATCCTCTTCAATCAGATTCACACTGACAGTAATTTTTCCATTCGTTGTGAATTTTACTGCATTGCTAACTAAATTCAGAATTATTTGATGCAATCGAACAGGGTCTCCCACTAAAAATTCAGGAATTTGTTTATCGTATTGTTTCTCTAAAACCAAATTCTTTTCCTGAATTTTAGTTTCAAATAAGTGCAACATCGCCGAAATTGAAGAAGCCATTTTAAACGAAGTTTGTTCAAATGTCATTTTTCCAGCATCCACTTTTGCTAAATCTAAAATATCGTTAATCAATACAATTAACGCATCACCACTCATTTTTATGGCGGTTAAATATTCTTTTTGTTTCGCGGTCAATTCTGTTTTTAAGACCACTTTCGTAAAACCAATAATTGCGTTCATTGGTGTACGAATTTCGTGACTCATATTCGATAAAAACTGTTGCTTTGCTTTTACTGCATCTTCAGCAATTCTTGTCGCACTTTCCGCTTTTGCTTTTGCTTCTTCCGCTATACAGGTCGCTAATTCAGCAAATACTTTCGCTTCAGTTAATTCGGTAGCAATTCTTTTTTGGTCAGTAACATCTCTTGCTACAATTACAACTCCGAGTACATTTCCTCTATCGTCTTTATAAACAGATCCATTAAACAGTACATCTGTTAGCTTGCCATCTTTATGTCTTAATGTCAAAGGAGAATCGGCAACTGAACCTTTAGCAAAGACTTCTTGGTAGACTTCTCTTGCCATTTGAGGTTCAGTGAAATATTCAAAAAAGTCGGAGCCGATTAATTTCTCTCTTTTGATTCCAGTAATATTAACAGAAGCTTCGTTTGTATCTGTAATTTTTCCCTCCGGACTAATTGTAACCAATGGGTCACGACTAGCTTCAATCAAACCTCTTGCGTAGTTTGCAATTCTTAATTCTGCAGCACGTTTTTCTTTCTCATCATTTTGAAATGCCAATTCTTTATTTGCAATTACCAGTTCAGCAGCACGTTTTTCTTTTTCATCACTCTGAAAAGCCAGTTCTTTATTTGCAATAACCAATTCAGCTGCTCTCTTTTCTTTTTCATCATTTTGAAAAGCTAATTCTTTATTTGCTACACCTAATTCATTTGCTCGTTTTTCTTTTTCATTATTTTGAAAAGCTAATTCTTTGTTCGCAATACTTAATTCTTCTGCCCTTTTCTCTTTTTCATTATTTTGAAAAGCCAATTCCTTATTCGCTATTCGTAATTCAGTTGCCCATTTTTGTTCAGCAATATCCCTTGCAACAACGACAGCTCCCAATACATTCCCCTTATTATCTTTGTAAACAGAGCCATTAAACAAAACATCTGTCAACTTTCCGTTCTTATGTATGAATGTTAAAGGAGAATCTGCAACTGAATCATTTTTAAAAACCTCTTGATACACCTCTCTCGCCTTTTGAGGTTCAGTAAAATAATCAAAGAAATTAGAACCAATTAAATCAGCTCTTTCAACTCCAGTAATATTTATTTTAGCTTGATTCATATCCGTAATTTTACCCTCTATACTGATGGTAACTAACGGGTCTAAACTTGCTTCTATCAGATTTCTAGCGTATTGAGAATCTTTTTTATTTTCCATTTTATTTCTATTCCGTTGAATATTAAATATCTTCAATTGGACTTCTTCTTTTATCTTTTAACTGCTTGAAATGGGAAGGTGAAAGTCCAGTCATTTTTTTAAACTGATTCGACAAATGGGCTACACTGCTATAATTCATTTTCCAAGCAATTTCAGTCACGTTTAATTCACCGTAAATAATCAATTCCTTGATGCGTTCAATTTTATGAGAAATTAAAAACTGTTCAATTGTAGTTCCTTGAACTTCAGAAAATAAGTTAGCTAAATAGGTATAATCGTGATTAAGTCTTTCGCTTAAATAGGTAGAAAAGTTGACTTTGATAATTTCATCCGAATGATGGACAACTTCGATGATGACATTTTTAATTTTCTCAATTAAAACCGCACGTTTATCGTCCATCAACTCTAATCCCGATTCGAGTAAAACAGCCCTTAACTCTTCCCTTTGGTCGAATGTAAGTGTTTCCATAATCTCAACTTCACCTAAATCAACAACGATAAAATGCAAGCCGAGTTTTCTCAACTCCTCTTTCACAACCATTTTACAACGGGTGCTCACCATATACTTTATGTAAATTTTCAATTTTATTATGTATTCGTGAGCAATTTCTACAAAGGTGCACTTCTTTTGTATAGCTATCCTTGTAAAACTTGTTTAATAAGTTACACAATTCACACATTTCAATGATGTTGGATTTTTAATGTTGGATGTTTGATTTTAGGATTGAATAATAATCTAAATAATTTTTAAATGGATTTTTAAAACTCATTTAAAACAAATACATTTCATTAGGAATGTGGCTTCAGCCCATTCCTGAATTTTATCGGATGTAAATTGGCTTTAGCCAAAATTCCTCCCTATTGTCAAAAAATGATTATTTGTTTTTGGCTAAAGCAGGATGCTATTGAAATATGGTTTTAAAAATTGATTTCAAAATTCAATAATTTGATTTTAAACAAATTAGACAATTAATTCAAAATCAAAAATCAACAATCAAACATCCAACATTACTCCCCTTTTTCTTTCACAATAAAATAAACCGAACTACTAATAATCGAAGCAAAGAAACACCAAATCGAAACCAAATAATTTTCATAGAAAAAGGCAGCAATAATCGACGATAAAGCAATTAATACCCCCAAACCCCACATTCTTTTGACACTTGATAAAAATGTAGGTGCAATTGTTGCCAAAACATATAAAGTAGCAATATAATAATGGGTTGAAAAAGGATAATCTTGAACATAAACGATATGATGTTCAACGATCTTTGCATTTACTGGAAAAGAAACTAAAGCATAAAATAGGTAAATGGAAGTTATACCTCCTAGCCCTATACAAACTTGTAATAATCGTTTCCATTTTTCATCTTTTTTAAGAATATAAATCGAAATCGGAACCCACAATGGCCATAAAATTTGAGCAAACACTAAAAACACATACATCGAAATAGTTTGCAAAGATTCATATTTTGGATTTGGTAAGGAAACCCATAAAATACCCTCCGAAAATTGCTGAATTGCAAAAACAAATGGAATACTTGCAAATAAGATTTGATTAGGAGATTTTACTTTTAGAATAGAAAGCGTTCCTATAACTGAAAGCACAATACCTGCTCCAAAACTTGCAGTAGCTGAAAAACACATAGATTTTTAATTAATTTTTAAATTTACATTATACTCAAAAAGGGACTCAACTTAAATTGAATCCCTTTCTAAAAAATATCAAATGGTTTACCATTCATTTTGAGTCTATTAATTTTTTCTTGTGTTGAAATTCCTCATCGGTAATTTTACCTGCTGCTAAACGTTCCCTTAAAACATCTAGCGGTAAAACCTTTCTATTTCTTTGTCCAGGAACATCATACGGAATAACAAAAATCCATAGCAACATTACAATCCAAAGAAACCACCAAACATAATGCATTCCACCAAAGTGATAATTATCGTAATACATCCTAGATTAATTTGGAACCAATGAATGAGCATACTCAATCACCAATTGATTATTTACAGAGCAAACACCTGGAGCATTCCAAACAATACGTTCAGCTTCATTTTTTTGATAAAAAGACTCTACACAACCTGTAATTGTCACTTTATTATTTGCAACTGAAATTTGAATATCCTGTTCATTAATAGACCAATTACGAGCCAATGCTTTTTCAATTTCTTTTTTCTCAATTGAATCTTTTGATTCAGCTTTAATAACGATGTTATTTGTAACACCTTTCACACCCATCAAATTTCTGATTGATTCTTTAGCAGCCACTTTTTGGTAATTCCAACTCAACTCGCCTTCTAAAGTTACCCATCCATCCTCAATTTTGATTTTGATTTTATCATTTGGTAATTCCCAATTCGCTTTCAAAGCATCTAGCACTTCAATTGCAATTTCGTTTCCGCTTTTGTACCACGTACTTCCGAATTCAATTTTAATGTTTTCTACAACTGCTTTAACACCCAATACATTTTTAGCAGCATCTTCTGCTTCTAATTTCTTCGCATAACTATCAACCATTCCTGTTAATGTTACAACACCGTCAACAACTGTTACACCAATTTCAGCAGCATTTAATAATGGCTCCCATTTCAAAGCTTCTTGAACATTTTTTTGCAATACTTCATTACTTTTCATAACACTGAATTTATCCTGTGAATACATTTTCACAACAAAGCAAAGGTCAGATTCAAGTAAAGAAATAGTGTTATGAAATTTAGAAGTTAACTTGTATAATTCACAGAAAACATAAAACATTATATCAAAATTTAGCTTCCATTTTCTGATGTGCTATTTCAACAGCTTTATGAAGTTTTTCTTGTAATAATTCTTGAGGTGGTAATAAAGTTAAATAATCTGCCACTCTAATATTACTTTGTCCTAATTGCATTAACTCAACATGTTCATCTGTTTTTCCTGTACATAAAATCAAACCTATAGGACTGTTTTCACCTTCTACCTTTTCGTACTTTTCTAAATATCTTAAATACAATTCCATTTGACCTTTGTGAGATGCCTCAAACTCCCCCATTTTTAATTCGATTACAATTAAACATTTTAAACGTCGATGATAAAACAACAAATCCAAATAATAATCACGATTGTCTATTGTTATTCTTTTTTGGCGCGACATAAAGGCAAAATCATTACCTAATTCAATTACAAAACGTTGCAACTCTGAAAGTATCGCCATTTCCAAATCTTTTTCCGAATAAGCATCTTTTAATCCTAAAAAGTCTAAAATATAAGGATCTTTAAATACTAAATCGGAACTTATTTGATGTTCATTTTTTAATAATTTCAATTCTTTCTTTATTGTTTTTTCTGGCTTTTTACTAATTGCAGTTCTTTCGTAAAGCATGGATTGTATTCTTTCTCGAAAAGTTCTTACACTCCATTTTTCATAAATACACATTTGTATATAAAATTCTCTTTTTAAAGAATCTTGAATAGGTATAATTTCTTTAATATGAGACCAACTTAATTGTTTCATCATAGAACATACCATTTTTTCATCTGGAAATAATGATTCAAACTGCATCATTCTTCGTAGATTTTTTTCAGAAAATGAATTACCATATTCTTTTTCTAATTGTCGCCACAGTGTAGCGACAATCTGTTTCCCATAATTTTCAGTTCTCTCCTGGCTAATTTCTTGGTTTATTTTTTTTCCAATATTCCAATACAATAAACTCATTGTTGTATTTACAGTTCTGGCAACTTGTAATCTACTCTCTTCTATTAAATTTTTAATTTCATTAAATAGTGGTTTTTGATAATTTACTTCTTTAGATTTCATATAGATTGATTAAATTTTAATCTAATTTAAGTATTATTTTTTAATCAAAAACGATAGATTAAGTAATTTTTATAAAATAATAAATCTATCCAACCTATGAATTATACAAACAATCCTAAATTTTATACAACACTAAACCTCAAACAAAATCAAATATTTGCACAAAAATAAATTACTCATATTCAATTACATACAAAATGTTATCTAAAACAAATTTTCACCCAATCGTTGAAGAATTAGTTCAAATGATTGAAAACTGCAAATGGGAAGATAAATTCGAAACGGCAATTCAAACTACACTTCAAAAAAATGTTCCTTTATTAGAGAATGTTACAAATTTAGAGACGTACCTAGAATGGATGAACGATTTTTTATACTGGGTTCCCAACGAAAATTCGAGTGGACAAAATGTAAATGACCATTTAAGCGCGTTCTATTTTATTGCTGACCAAAGTCCGGTTTTTGAATTACAAAACAAAGTCATTCCGTATGACGAAGCATTACCCCTAACGCCTTTTTCTAAATGGTTGGTTGATTATGCAAATGAATTAGGCGAATTTTTAGACACTCCTGAATCTCTTACTCCAAAATCCGAACAAACGTTTTATGATTCTCCTTTCTATAACATGCACGAATATACTCGTCCACATGGAGGTTGGAGAACATTTAACCAATTTTTTGCTCGACATTTTAAACCAGGATTTAGACCAATTGCAGCTGTTTCAGACCAATCGATTGTAGTGATGCCAGCCGATTCAACCTTTGGTGGACAATGGGAAATCAGACAAGATTCACACGTGACTGTAAAAAATTTAAATTGGAAAGTAAGTGAATTATTAGAGGGAAGTCCTTTTAAAAACAGATTCGAAAACGGAATGTTTATGCATTCTTATTTAGGTCCAACCGATTATCACCGTCAACACGCACCGATTGGAGGTAAAGTTCTTGAAGCGAGAGTTATACAAGGTCAAGTTTATCTAGAAGTTGAAGCAAAAGTAGTTGAAGACACAGAAGATTCCCATCAAATTCATTTGAAAAGAAACTTCGATTCATTAGATACTCCGGGTTATCAATTTGCGCAAACAAGAGGATTATTCATTTTAGAAACTCCTATTGGATTAGTCGCAGTTCTTCCGATTGGAATGTGTCAAGTTTCGTCTGTCATCTTAACAGCAGAAGTTGGTGTAACTCTTCGAAAAGGAGAAGAATTATCTTACTTCCAATTCGGAGGTTCTGATATTATTGTACTCTTTGAAGCAGCAAGTAACGTTTCATTTACAGCTCAAAAAGGAATACATTATAAAATGGGAACTAAAATAGCAGAAGCCTATCCTGTAGTATAATTCCAAAATTAAAACTGAATTTATGTCTGTTCAAATTATTCCAATTGTAGGATTTAAAATTGCAAAAAGTATACATCTTGAACAATTAAAAAAAGACTACAAAGGAGAAATTGTTTCAAGTTCACCTTTTGAAGTTTTTATAAAATTAAGTGAGTTTTCGTTTATCAATCTTCAGCAAAGTGGTGAAATTTCTTGTTCAGATTGTGATGAATCAACCATTTCAAAATTCATTGATTTTACAAGCGGATATATTGAACATCACTTAAGTGCTACTTATATTTTTAAAGAAGATTTTTCGATTGAATTCAATTCTGAATCATTATTGTTTTTCAAATATAATTCTGTAATAATTCCCGAACTAATTCCTGAAGTGATTCAACTTATCTTATTGAATATCAATCAATCGGTAAGTTTAGATTATTTCACTAAAGTCACATCTGAAATTCATCAAAAAACAACCATTCTATCGAAAGAACTTGAAATTAGAGGAAGATTAAAAATATCCAAATCCAATTTAATGCGATTCATAGGAACCATTTTAAATACTCAAAATCAGTTCGTAGAAACCATTTATTACAACGACGAACCTGATAGTGTTTGGGAAGATGAATATTTATCACAACTAAACGAGGGACTTTCAAAAACATTCAAATTAAAAAAACGATTTGAAGAAGTGGATTACAAACTCAATATCATTGATTTAAACCTTAAAGTGTTTGCACAACTTGTTCAACATCGAGAAAATCATAAAATGGAATGGGTAATTATAGTCCTTATCTTTTTTGAATTATTAAACATCATCATTGGAAAACACAATTAATAGTATGGAAGTATTTTTAAAAGATTCAAACGTTTTTGATGAAACGGAAACAATTGGAGTTGTTTGGGTTACTAACGAAGCCGAAAAATTAGGCTACTTCAACGGAAACAGCGAATGGTCAAATTTAGGACAAGGAGAACCTGAAACAGGATATTTAGAAGGTGGCTCAACAAGAATCAATACATTCCAAATCGAAGAAAGCGACAATCGTTATGGACCAGTAAGCGGAATGGAAGAATTGAGAATTACTATTGCGGATTATTACAATCGTTTGTATCGAAAAGAATCTGCTTCTAAATTCTCCTATAAAAACATCAGTATTTGCATGGGAGGAAGATTGGCTTTGAACCGCGTTTTCTCTATTCTAGGAACCATTCGATTAGGATATAAAATTCCAGAATATCCTGCTTACAAAGAGATTTTTAAAAACCATTCCTCTAAAATAAAACCAATTTGTATTCCGACTTTACCCATTAATAATTTCACAATTCCTTGTGATGAGTTTGAAGAAGAAATCACAAATTACCAATTGGATGCATTTCTAATGAGTAATCCTTGCAATCCAACGGGACATGTTATAAAAGAAAAGGAACTGGAATCGTACTTGAAAATTTCCAGAAAACGAAAATTCCCTTTGATTATAGACGAGGTTTATTCTCATTTCATTTATGAAAACAAACAACCTGCAAATCAATCTGTTTCGGCAGCTACATTTATTGATGATGTGAATGCAGATCAAGTAATTATTGTGGATGCCCTTACTAAATCCTTTCGCTATCCTGGTTGGCGTTTAGCGTGGATTGTTGCTCCCGAAAACATCATTGAAGATATCGATTCAGCTTCAAGTGGACTCGATGGTGGACCAAGCAATCCAATTCAACGAGCTGCCATTCAACTATTCGAACCAAAAAACGTTGATTTAGAAATGACTGCACTTCGTTCTGTATTTAGTAAAAAACAAAATCTAGCGATTAAAACCCTTGAAGAAGTTGGAATCATTTGTTCAAAAGATGCTAATAGTACATTTTATATTTGGGGAGATATTAGCCAACTCCCTTACCCTATCAATCGTTCAGATACCTTTTTTCAAGAAGCTTTAAAAAGAAAAGTAATTGTTGTTCCTGGCTATTTATTCGACATTCGTCCAAACCTTAAAATAAGTAAAACGAAATTCAACAATTTCATCCGTTTTTCATTCGGTCCAGAAGAAAAAAACTTAAATATGGGATTAACCAAAATCGTTGAACTTATTCAATCTTTTCAGTAAATGACTCCAAAAGGAAAGCTACTTATTATTGGTGGTCACGAGGACAAAGGTGAAATACAAGGTGAAAATCTTAAAATTCATTTCAGAAAGAAAAAGCAATCTCATTTTGAAATTTTAGGAACGTTAATTCAACGAATTCCAAGAGCACATCATGTAATTGTTATCATTGCATCAGCCTCTTCCATCCCTTTAGAAATGGAAGAATTGTATATTAATTCTTATAAACAAGAAGGATTCACTCACGTTCGAATTATAAAAGTTGAAACTAAAAAAGATGCAGCCAATCCAGAATCCATTAAACACATTCAAAGTGCACATGCGGTTTTCTTTTCAGGCGGAGACCAACTCAAATTAATCTCCTTATTTAAAGGAACTAAACTACTTGAAGCGATAAAGAAAAAATACTATTCTGACCAACATTTCATTGTATGTGGAACAAGTGCAGGAGCTATGGTGTTACCCGAAATCATTATTTCAGGAGGAATTATCGGTTCAGTTTTATTCAAAGGAGATATACAACTTTGTGAAGGGTTTAACTTAATCCAAAACATTCTGGTGGATACTCATTTCATTAAACGAGGGAGAATTGCAAGACTAGCTCACGCCGAAGCTATCCATCCAAACTGTTTAGGTATTGGTTTAGAAGAAAATACAGCCCTTTTAATTTCAAATGGAAATCAAGCAGAATGTATAGGTTCAGGAATGATTATCATTTTAGATGGAAATAAATTAAAAAATTCAAACATCAAAAACATCAAAAAAGAAACACCTATTACAATGGAAAATATTGGATTCACCATCCTAGCAGAAGGAAGTTGTTATTCATTGGTTAAACGAAAAGGGATTTAATTATTAATCCTTTTTCGAATCATTTCAGTATAAATCTCACTTCCTTTTTTGTTGAGATGATTCCGATCTGCCCAATAATAAAAATGTTTAAATTTTGAAGATTGAGAGAAATTTAATAACTCAATTTTATTTACTGAACAAAATTGAATTATCCTCTTTAAAACTAAATGAGTAGAAGCAGCTTTTTTTATAGTTGGTCCAAGTAACATGTAAAATTTTATCTTTTTTGATTGACAAATTTGCCGAACCCTGTATAACTCCTTAAATGCATTTTGATTTATTTTTTGATTCGAATTCAACAAATACCTCGAAGAATCAGTTGAATATTTTTGAATAGATATTGTTGAACTTAATGGATAATAACCATTTATATTATCATCACAAATATTTTGTAATTGGTTGGTAAATAGTTTAAAATTCTCACCATTAAAAAGATAACTTTTAGATAAGAACTTTATTGGTTCATAGATACTTACATCATTTATTTTATCATGTATAAATCGATTTGTATGATAATAATATTTTAAATAGTAAACATCATCAAGTAACATCTTTTCATTATCAAGGATAAAATCTTCTAACTCAACATTTAATATTAATTTACTTTTAGGAAGTTTATTATATTGTTGAAGTAATTGAATTATCGCCAAATTATAATATAAATGTTTACTAGGCTTTGCTACATTAGCACTTCCTTTACTAATCAATTGATTATCAATCATCGTATTTACTCGAGAAGAACCAACAAAAACAACATCTGATTTACCCTTTTTTAAATACCAATTTACATCACCTCCTGAATGTTGACAGAAATTCCTTTCATATAATTTAGTCATATAAAAGCCAATCGATTGGTCTATCAAAATGATTAAAATTAGAATCGTCAATATAGTATAGAATCTTCTTCTCATTAAAACTGGAAATAAATAAATGCTCCTCCTTTGGTTTGTCCTACCAAAATGATTAAGAATAAAACAACACAATAAAATAGCATCTTATAACTATTTCTCCATTTCAAGATGGAAATCAATCCAGATTTGAACGTTAACAATTCTATTGATATTAAAACCATAAGTGGAATTATGTAGAGACTTGAGAGATTTTCAAGTACCCAATACCTTAACTCAAAAATATCAAAATCTGTTAGTATTTTCTTATAAATAAAAAAAGTATCCTGTAGATTTTGAGCTCTAAATGGCACCCAAATCAAAGAAATTAATAGAAATACAAAAAAAGTTCTTACCCAATTGATTACTAAATATTTGCTTTGATTTCTAATCTTAAAAATTCGTTCTAAAATCAAAAAGAATCCGTTTAGTAATCCCCAAAAAACAAAATTAATTGATGCTCCATGCCAAAGTCCAACAATCAAAAAAGTGATGATTAAATTCAAATAAATTTTAGGTTTCATCACCCTACTTCCTCCCAAAGGAATATAGATGTAATCTTTTACCCAATTCGACAGTGAGATATGCCATTTTTTCCAAAATGAGGTAATACTTGAAGATAAATAAGGTGATTTAAAATTGAGTATCAAATGATAATCAAACAATTTTGCAATCCCAATCGCCATATTTGAATAACCTGCAAAATCAGTATAAATTTGAAAAGAAAATAAGATACAAGTGTAGGTAAGTAATCCACTATCAACTGATGTAGGACTTTCATAAACTTTGTCAACTAAAATTGCAATATTATCTGCAATAGCAACCTTTTGAAATAAACCCCATAAAATATACAACACACCAACTTTAATGTTTTCATATTTAAATTGGTGAACTTTTTTATTTATTTGAGGCAATAAATCTTTTGCTCTTTCAATTGGACCAGCTACTAGTTGAGGAAAAAACGATACAAAAAGTGCAAATTTCCCTAAGTGTTTCTCTGGTTCAATTGTTTTTCTAAACACATCAATTGAATAACTTAAAACCTGAAAAGTATAGAAACTGATACCAACTGGGAGTAACAAAGTACTTTTTACATAGTTGTAATTTAAATTAAAAAGTCCATACAATTCTTTGATTGAGTCCTGAAAAAAATTGTAATATTTGAATAGAAAAAGTACTCCAAGATTTAAAATCAAACTTAAAGAAATTCCTAACTTTCTTTTAAATTCAATGTTGGACGAAGTAAGTTTTAATGCTAGAAAAAAATCTAAAGCAGTTGTAAAAATGAGTAGTAAAAGATAGATTGAATTCCATTGTCCATAAAAGAAATAACTACTCGCTAATAATAAAATCCATTTGAACTTAGCAGGAATTAACCAATGTAAAATAAATACAATCGTCAGGAAAAAGAAAAAATCAAAACTATTGAATAACATCTAAGAATTTTATTTCTTGTCTTCGTTTCGACAATACTTATTTATATTCTTCGAAAATAGTAAAAAACAAACTATCTCTTCAAAATATCTACTATTATTAAACAATTTGAATAAAACTTTTAATTACTTTTAAAGTATTAATTGTAGGAATTTAATGAAATTACACCAAGGTGATATTTATTGGTTAACACTTCAAACTGGCCCGAATCAAAATACGATTCCACATCCTTATGTTGTATTTGAAATTGAATTGGATGAATTAAAAGTCATTCGAATTACCACTAATATGAAAAAAATTAGCTGGCCAAGCAGTATCCTTTTAGAAAAAAGAGAAGCAAATCTCGAAAAGAAAAGTATCATTGATACATCTCAACAACTATTCATTTCAAAAAATCAATTAGGGAAATTTATTGGAAGACTTGAAAATCAACGCATAATTGAAATATCTTCAAAAATTGAACTGATTGAAAATTTAACTTCTAATTCAATATGATATGAAAATACCAGTTGAATTATCCATCGGTCAGATAGAAATCAATCTTCACTTACTTTTTGAAGTTCTAGGCTACTTCATAGGCTTTCGTTATTTCCTTTATTTAAAGAAAAGTAAAACAGATGTGATATCTGAATCA